>CAJOQO010000019.1 GCA_905236545.1 uncultured Lachnospiraceae bacterium | reverse complement strand
GGCCTGATCTGAGTCTTTGTACCTGACGCGGCAGGCTTGCCTGTAAGCGGCAGTACAAAGCTCAGATCATGGCCGCGAAGCGGGAACAATCCGGAAAGGAGTCCCATGCAAGATCATCATTCACCAGGTGAGCTCTATATCACGCTCGTTCGCCGGCTGCATTTTCTCCTGCCTCTGAGCGTCCTGGTTCCTGTCTTCTGCCAGATCATCACCTCGGGCATGGATCCCCGGCAGGCGGCATCCGCCTCTGACTGCTTTATGCCGCTCTATTTCCTCACGCTTACGCTGGCGCTCCCCGCGGCATTCTCTTATCTCATGCAGGAAAAAGCCGGCAATTTCGGCCTCTTTCTGATTGGCGCTGTCCCCGTTTCCGTCCTGTATCTGATCGCTCTTTTCTGGTTGGAAGATAAGCTGTCGCTCAGTGTCCTCGGGTGCGAGCAGGTTCCCCAGGCGCTGATCGTGCTTGCCTTTCTGCTCGACGCGATCCGCATGCGCACCAATGATAACAGCCACAGGAAAGCGAAAGCGCAGGGGGATCATTCCTGGGCCGGAGACAGCTACCTGCTTCCGGTTCCCTCACTGACGATCCTGCTCCCGTTTGCCCTGATCTATCTCGCTGCCCTGTTTCTGCACAGCCACGCCCTGGCACAGGTATGCCTCGTGGGGGCGATCCTGTATTATTTCCTTGTGCTTCCATATCATGTTCTCGTCCGAAGAAAAGCATACCTGGAGAGCAGGCATTCGATCAGCCGGATCCCGGATCGTACCATCGCGCGCCTTCAGAATACCGCAATCGTACAGATGCTTCTCCCTGCCGCACTGATCGCGGCCGCCGCCTTGATGACCGCAGGCGGAAGGTATTTTCCGAATCTCCCGGAATTCGCTCTGGAGCCTCTTCTGCAAAGAGAAAGCTTCACCTCGTATGAGCAGAACGCGCTCCTGCGTGAACTGATCGCGCTTGGCCTGCTGGAAAAAGGGACGCCTCCGCCCCAGTGGCTTGTGAGTCTGCTTGATTTCCTGGAAAATGCGCTGACCATCATTCTGACGGTGGTTCTTCTGTACGCACTCTGGCTCGGTATCAGAAGTCTCATCCGCCGCTTCCGCCGGGAGTATGCGGAGGATACCGCTCCCTCTTATCTTTCCCGCTCCGGGGACGAACATGTAAGCCTGAAGGATCCTCTCCGGAAGGCAGCCCGCAGACAGGAAGAAAACACGATCCGGCGAAGATACCGCCGTACGATACTCCGTTTCAGAGGAGCGCCGCCGCAGATCTATGAAACTCCTTCCATGATCGAGGCCGAAGCTCAGCTTCCGGATACCCCGGCCATGCACACACTTCATGAAGCGTATGAGAAGGCGCGTTATGGGAATTCCTCACAGTCCGAAAGGAGACAAAATATGACGCCCCACAGGGCGTCAGTAAGTCGGGCATCTGCAGCAGAGGTGGCTGCAGGGAGGAGGAAACGCGGATCATAGCAGTTTTCCTCCGGACCTCCGGCGGATCACAGTGCGGCGCGGCTTTGAGCACGATAGTGCGCAAAGCTCTTTTAGGAAAACGCTTCCCGGGTACACCGCATTTTTATAAGTTCAGGACTTTTGTTCCTTACATCAAAAAATTTCGCTTCAACTTTTCCGTTCCTTTTTGTATAATAGAGAAAAATGTCGGCCTGTACCCGTTTATCAACATAAGGGCTGCTGTATAAGGAGGAGTAATAAGATGCTAAACATTAAAAAAGAGATCAATGGATCTGATGCGGTCGTCACGCTTGAGGGACGCCTTGATACAACAACCGCTCCCCAGCTCGAAAATGAGCTCAAGAGTTTTATGGAGTCCGTCTCCAGTCTGGTTTTCGATTTTGAAAACCTGGAATACATTTCATCTGCGGGACTCAGAGTTCTCCTGACTGCTCAGAAGTTTATGTCGAAGCAGGGCAGCATGAAGCTGATCCATGTCAAGGAAGACGTAAATGAGATCTTTGAGGTTACCGGATTCTCTGATATCCTTACTATTGAGTAAGATCAGACTTCCACTTCAGGATCCCTTACCGGAAAACATGAAGGGATCCGGCTGTCTGGAAGGAGGTGAGGATGATTCTATATGCTGACGAATAATCTGAAGATTCCTGCTGTTATAGATAATCTGGCTGAAGTCCTCAAAACTGTCGACGCACAGCTTGACGCTGAGGGATGCCCTCTGAAGATCAAGCTGCAGATTGACATTGCCGTGGAAGAACTGTTCGTTAATATTGCCAATTATGCGTATAAACCCGACACAGGAGACGCGGACATCCTGATTGAGACGATGGACTCCTGTCCGATTCCGGAGGATGCGCAGAAAGATATGAGCGAATCCGAAAAAAAGGGTAAGTGGCTCCGCGTCACATTATCCGATTCCGGAACGCCCTTCAATCCACTCTCAAAAGAGGATCCTGACGTCACTCTCCCCGCTCAGGAGAGAAGAATCGGCGGTCTTGGCATCTTTATGGTCAAAAAGAGCATGGATTATATGTATTACGAGTTCAAAGACGACAAAAACAATATCAGTATATGCAAAAAACTCAAGTGATCCGTACATGATTTGGAAGGAGTAACTGATAATGGCCTCAATAGGCGTACTTGGCGCCGGTACATGGGGAATCGCGCTTACAAGGATGCTTTCTCTGACCGGACATGACGTGACGGTCTGGTCCGCTCTTTCCCAGGAGATCAAAGAATACAGCCGGACCAGGCGTCAGCCGAATCTTCCGGATATGATCATTCCCTCTGAGGTTCGGTTTACCGAAGAGATCTCGCAGGCATGCGGTTCGAAGGATCTTATTCTGTTTGTCGTCCCATCCGTTTTTGTGCGCCGGACTGCAGCAGCGGCCGCACCGTTCATCCCGGACGGCCAGATCATTGTTGACGCTGCCAAAGGAATCGAAAGCGGAACCCTGATGACACTGACACAGGTAATTGCCGACGAGCTTGGAAAAGTCGGGAAGCGTGCACGGATGGTTGCGCTTTCCGGTCCGACCCATGCCGAAGAAGTCGCGAAGGATCTGCCCACAACCATCGTTGCAGCAAGCCATGACGAAGAAGCGGCGCATCTGGTTCAGTCGGTCTTTATGAACGATGTGATGCGTGTCTATACGAATGATGATATCACCGGGGTCGAACTGTGCGGTGCGATGAAGAATATCATTGCACTGGCGAGCGGCGCGGCTCTGGGGCTTGGCTACGGTGACAATACCAAGGCTGCCCTGATCACCAGGGGGATGCATGAGATCACAAGCCTTGGCGTTGCCATGGGCTGCGATTCCCGTACGTTCTCAGGGCTGGCCGGTATCGGTGACCTGATCGTCACAGCGACATCAGTGCATTCCAGAAACAATCGCTGCGGTCATCTCATCGGGGAAGGAATTGCTCCCGAAGAAGCTGTGAAGCAGGTCGGAATGGTCGTGGAAGGAATCAACGCGATCCCGGCCGCGCTCGAACTCCAGAAAAAATATGGAGTTGAGATGCCTCTCGTCAATGCAATCGACGCAGTCGTCAATCACGGGGCCGACCCGAAAGAGACCGTGCATTTTCTGATGACACGGGCTCCCCGTTCCGAACTGGAATACCGCAGGTCTTAACCATATTCTGCTCTGCGATCCGGAGCAGATGTCCATATTGTGTATTTCCCAGGCTGCCGGTCCGGCAGCCTTATTTTGTTATTGTTACTATTGGTTACTATTCACGGCCGATCTGAGTCTTTGTATCTGACGCGTCAGGCTTGCCTGTAAGCGGCAGTACAAAGCTCAGATCAGGC
>CAJOQO010000018.1 GCA_905236545.1 uncultured Lachnospiraceae bacterium | reverse complement strand
GGTCAAAAGGCAGGGAAATGCGCAGGTTTTCGATCCTTTCCGCCGGATTATGCGAATCCGCCGGATCTTTCCATAAATTTCCGGATCATATCCCAGGTCAGGGATACGCTGCTGTCTTCGATTTTCAGATCCTTCCGGTCTGTCCACACGGCTTCAGAGAGTTCCTCTTTGCCATCTGCGTTCAGGCGGACTGTTGGATCACCGTCAACTTCCGCGCGGAAGCCGGCAATCAGAGAAGAGGAGAATGGCCAGGGCTGAGATTCAATATACTGAATATTTTTCACCTTCAGCCCGACCTCCTCCATTACCTCTCTGCGGACCGCGTCCTCAAGCGTTTCTCCGATCTCCACGAATCCGGCGACCAGTGCATGTCTCCGGTAACCGGCTCCCTGGTAACGCGTCAGCAGGATTCTGTCTCCGTCCACAATCGCTATGATGACAACAGGAGAGATTCTCGGATAATAAGAATGACCACACTTCGGACATACGATCGCGCGTTCCTCCGATGCGTGGATGGTAGCGCAGCCGCACCGTCCGCAGAATCGATGCAGATCATACCAGCTTGCCAGCTGCCATCCCACCGCGCCTCCGAAGGAATGATAGTCATGCTGCATCTCACGAAGCGCAAGCACTCTTTGCCAGAAGAAACCGTCTCCCTCCCGGACAGTGTCAGTATCTGATGCAGTGAAGTATCCCTGGTTATCTATAGAGAACAGGTAAAAGGCGTTCTCAGCCACCTGCGGGAAACGGCTGCGGATCTGAGCGACAGTCGGCAATTCGAAGCGATCAGCAGGAGAAGGAATATTGGAAGAACTGCTGCCGGAAAAAGAAGTCCCTCTGAGAAGCACCTGACTGCCTTTCTGAAGAACCAGAACATCTGTATCCTTCGGTTTCTTATCTTTGTACTCATTGTAATAAACATGAGGCAGAATGTCCTGAAGCATGATGAACTCCTTTCCTGCGAAACGGAATGACATTTTTCCGGACAGCGGCGCTGCAAAGCAGCGGCGGATGCGCGTCTGCGCAGACGGTTCACGGTCTGTGGGGAAGGAGCCGTGAATCGTAACCACCTTACGACACTGTAATCATACTATAACATAATTTTGTTGTTCTGCTGTGGTTTGGAATGATATGATGATTCCGGCATCCGGTCAGGAAGAAATGGCAGGTTAATGAGAAAGTGTTACACTGGACACGGAAGGAGAAATCATATGGCATCCCGAAGGACGCCAGTGAGCCGGACATCTGATAAGTGCTGTCAGGGAGAGGAGGTTCCATGAAGCCACAGTTTTCGGAAAAAATCATCGTCATTGACTATGGCGGTCAATACAACCAGTTAGTTGCCAGACGGGTTCGCGAATGCGGTGTTTACTGTGAGATCGAGTCGTACAGAACACCGCTTGATGTCATTCGCTCCGGAAAGCCAAAGGGAATCATCCTGACAGGAGGACCGGACAGCGTTTATAAAGAGGGAGCGGCAGGTGCGCCTGAGGAACTGTTCGGGATGGGGATACCGGTTCTGGGGCTGTGCTACGGGGCACAGCTTATGATGCATGTGCTCGGCGGCCGTGTAGAACGCGCTCCGGAGCGGGAATATGGAAAAACACAGGTCGTGATTGACATGCCTCATTCCCCCCTGTATGAGGGGCTGCCTGCCTCCATGACCTGCTGGATGAGCCATAACGATTATATTTCCCGGCCTGCTCCCGGCTTTGAGATTACAGCTCATACCGGAAACTGTCCTGCCGCTTCTCTCGCATGCGTGGAAAAGAAACTCTATGCGGTCCAGTATCATCCGGAGGTTCTCCACACGGAATACGGGAAGGAGATCCTGAGCAATTTTGTCTACAGGGTCTGCGGATGCAGCGGAACCTGGAGGATGGATGATTTTGCCGAGGCACAGATTCAAAGTATCCGGGAAAAGGTCGGAAACGGAAAAGTTCTGTGCGCTCTGTCAGGCGGGGTTGATTCCTCTGTGGCTGCGGTTCTGCTTTCGAAAGCAGCAGGAAAGAATCTGACCTGTGTCTTTGTCGATCACGGACTGCTCCGCAAAGGAGAGGGAGATCTGGTGGAAAGTGTATTTGGTCCGGAAGGCCCGTACGATCTGAATTTTATCCGGGTCAATGCGCAGGATCGTTTTTATATCCGGCTTGCCGGCGAAACGGATCCTGAACGGAAACGGAAAATAATCGGCGAAGAATTCATCCGGGTCTTCGAGGAGGTTGCCTGCCGGATCGGAAGTGTTGATTATCTGGTACAGGGAACCATCTATCCGGATGTAGTAGAGTCCGGACTGGGCGGAGAATCTGCCGTCATCAAATCTCATCACAATGTCGGCGGACTTCCGGAGCATGTGAACTTCAAGGAGATCCTGGAGCCGCTGCGTGATCTGTTCAAGGATGAAGTGCGCAAAGTCGGGCTCCATCTGGGAATTCCGGAAGAGCTTGTGATGCGCCAGCCTTTCCCCGGTCCCGGGCTCGGGATCAGGATCATAGGAGATATCACTGCTCAGAAGGTAAAGATGGTACAGGATGCCGATGCGATTTTTCGAGAAGAAATGAAAAAGGCGGGGCTTGACCGGACTGCGAATCAATTCTTTGCGGCATTGACCAATGTCCGTTCCGTAGGCGTGATGGGAGATGAAAGAACCTATGACTACGCGGTTGCTCTGCGCAGTGTGGACACCGTGGATTTCATGACCGCTGAGGTCACTGAGATTCCATACACTGTTCTGAAGACAGCCATGACCCGTATTGTAAACGAGGTCGAACATGTAAATCGTGTATTCTATGACATTACGTCGAAACCGCCGGGAACGATTGAGTACGAATAGATCTGTTCCGGTTTCCCTGAGCGGACTCTTCAGTCATTCGGTTTAATTCAGTCATACAGTTTAATCCGGTCATTCGGTTTGATTCAGTCATTCGGTTTAATATAGAACCTTCCCGTAACACGCTCCGTCCGGATCACATTGACAAAGGCACCCGGGTCTGTATCTTTCAGGGCTTTCAGTACCTTTTTCAGTTCCGTGGACGAGATCACGGTATAGATCATGGTTCTCTGTTTTCCCTGATATGCTCCGATCACCTTCATCTCCGTCACTCCGTGGTGAACACACTGATTCAGGCACGCGACAATCTCATCCGGAAAGTCCGTGATTACAAACACCGTATCCTTTTTATAGCGGTTGTTCAGAAGGTGTACGATCTGTGTGGTAGCAAACTGGAATATAATCGAATACAATGCTCTGTCCCATCCAAACAGCAGTCCGGCGATGCTGAGCATCACTGCATTGAATCCGAGAATCACGGTGAAACCGTCTAACGGAGTGTTTTCCGTCAGATAGATGGAAACAAAATCCGTTCCTCCGGTGGTCGCACCGGCCGCCAGCGCCACGGCGATGGCGGCACCGTTTATGATTCCGCCGAACACACTGACCAGCAGGGGATCCGCCGTGATCATATGTTCCGGGATCAGTTCAGTAAGGAATGTAACAACACCAATCGTGATAAAGGTATACAGGGTGAACTTCTTTCCGATCTTCCGGAATCCAAGCCAGATCGGAGGAAGATTAAGCAGCATGTACAGACGGCCATAGGGAAGCTCGACCCCCTGGAATTTGCGGAAAATATCCTGGATCAGAATCGTCGTTCCTGAAAGGCCGCCCGGATACAGTCCTCCTGAGCGAACCAGAAGCTGAAGATTCAGAGAGACGATGACGCCTGACAGGATACAAAGGATGATTCTCCTGATATCATCTTTCCCGAACGTCAGTTTATCACCGGATTTCATACATTTCCCTCCATCAAGACTCATCCAGGCGTTGTGAATCTGCCTGAGATATTATCGATTGCCATACCCGGCGCAAAAGAGACACCGGATAGTTCATCAAGGGAAACGCTGACATAAATCAGTGTTTCCTTAAAGAGCTGCGGATCCTTATCCTGTCTCCATCATAGCATCTTAGGCATATTATTTCATCATAAATACGGTTTTAACCAAATCCTCTAACAAACCGGCGAAATGCGGAGCAATCTTCGTAAGAATAGACTCTATCTTTTCTCCGCAAAATCCCCTAAGATAAAGATGGTTTCTCTCGTAGAAAAACTATATAATCGTATGCCCCTCTCTGTCAGGCGATCTGCAGAGCCTTCCCCGAGGCCCGGCAGATACACACGGCTGTCAGGAGGGGCATACATCTTTGCTTAAGAGGGATCGTGCGCACCGGGAAAAGAATTCCGCCTGCACGAAGATAAAACGATCCGGCGGGGACTTGTCGTCCCTCGCCGGACCGCAGGTGGAATCTACGTTTCTATTTGCTGCACCCCTACATCAAACCGGTACCGGAAGAAACACTTCCGGCAGCCATCATTTTCCATCCCACCCAGATTCATTATATCAGGGATTCCGGCAGAATCAACCGGCAATTGCTCATCCTGTGTTATAGCAAACGAAAAAAGTGTTTTTCTTTTGTCGTTTGCTGCGCTGGATTTGCGTCGCCGAAGGCGACATAATACCGATGCAAATCCATGCGCATCCGGC
>CAJOQO010000017.1 GCA_905236545.1 uncultured Lachnospiraceae bacterium | reverse complement strand
TGTTCGGAGCAGCCCTGCCTTCTGTTACCGCAAAGCTCTCCCCGGTCCGGACCGCGGCTTCGCTGAGCGGCATCTGCGGAATCTTTACCGCCATATCGGTTCCTTTTACGGGTGCTTTGTCATTTTTGGCAGCGCTCCCCGCCAGGGCGGCGGGAATCGATCCGAAGAGTCTCGAGGATGAGGTGACGGAGGATGAGATCCTCTCCATGGTCAATGAAGGGCATGAGCAGGGAGCGATCGATGAAGACGAAGCCGAGATGATCTCGAACATCTTTGAGCTTGACGATAAGCAGGCTCATGATATCATGACCCACAGAGGAGAGATCGAGGCTCTGGAGTCTTCCATGACTTTGGATGAGGCGATCCGGCATATGGTAAAAGCGCCTGTTTCACGCTTTCCGGTTTATGAAGGTTCGATTGATGAGATTACAGGCGCCCTGTATCTGAAGGATGCGATGCTTTTTCATATGAAGGAGCAGTATAACGATCAGAGCATCGGAACGATTCCCCATCTGCTGCGCGAGGTGAAGTTTATTCCGGAGACGCTGGATGTGGATGAACTGCTGGGACAGATGCAGGAAAGCCGGAAGCAGATGGCGATCGTGGTCAATGAGTACGGTGAGACCAGCGGCCTGGTCACCATGGAGGATATCCTGGAGGAGATCGTCGGGAATATTCTTGATGAATATGACCATGAGGAAAAACTGATCGCGAAAACAGGAGAGGGTCATTTCCGGATGAACGGAAAGGCGCTTCTGGAGGATGTATGGAAAGCGCTCGATACATCGATCGATCAGGATGATTATGATACGCTCAGCGGCTATCTCACAGAACGGCTCGGACATATTCCGACATTAAAAGACAGAGGCAGGGAGATCAGGGATACCAGGCTCGGATACCGGTTCCGGATTCTGAGTCTTTGCGGTACCATGATCGGCTGGCTGGATGTTTCCAGAATACCGGAAGAAGAAAAGGAAGAGAAGAATCAATCAGAATAAGCAGGAGGGGTCAATCATATGTCAGGACATTCCAAGTTTGCCAATATCAAGCATAAAAAAGAGCGCAATGACGCTGCGAAGGGAAAGATTTTCACCATCATCGGAAGAGAAATCGCAATCGCCGTCAAGGAGGGCGGAGCGGATCCGAACAACAATTCCAAGCTCCGTGATGTCATCGCCAAGGCGAAGGCTTCCAATATGCCGAACGATACGATCGAGCGCGGGATCAAGAAGGCTGCGGGGAATCAGGATGCGGTCAATTACGAGCAGGTGACCTACGAAGGGTACGGTCCGAACGGCATCGCCATCATCGTGGATGCGCTGACCGACAACCGCAACCGTACTTCAGCGGATGTCCGTGCCGCCTTCTCCAAGGGACAGGGCAATGTCGGAACGCCCGGCTGCGTCTCCTTCATGTTCGACAAAAAGGGACAGATCATCATCGATAAGGAAGAGTGCGGCATGGACGCGGATGATCTGATGATGGAAGCGCTGGATGCCGGTGCGGATGATTTCCAGGAGGAGGAGGACTCCTTCGTGATCATGACGGATCCGGATGCATTTTCCGGGGTGCGCGAGGCGCTGGAGGGGAAGGGGATCCCCATGGCGTCCGCAGAGGTTACCATGATTCCGCAGACATATGTTTCCCTCTCTGATGAAACGGCGCTGAAGAATCTGAACCGCATCCTTGATCTGCTGGACGAAAGCGATGATGTTCAGGCCGTCTATACCAATTATGAAGAGGAGTGACCTGATATGACAGATTATCAGATTGCGATGGAGGGCCTGACATCCTCGATCAAGGATCCTGAGCTTCTGATCAAGAGCTTTAAGAAAAACCTGTATCCGGATGGATTTCAGAAGTTTTATCTGAGCCTGGTTCCTGCGCTGGACGCTGTTGAAAAGCTGTACCTGTCGGTCGGAGAGCCGGATACCATGCTGGGCAACATGGCTCAAAGCTTTGCCGCTGAAGCAAAGGATCACTATGACCGCACGCCAAAGCGTTCCAGGGAGGTTTTCTTTATCAACCAGTCTCTGGCCGTGGCCGGTTATGTTTTTCCTGCCATCCTTCAGTACAACGGAAAATGCTCGGTTCCGCTGATCGAGCATATCCGGAAAGAGTGGAAGGAATGCTTCCCGAAGTCCAATATCAAGTCAGCACCCTACGAGGATATCGAGAAAGGATTCCACAGGAAGTGGTGTTATATCACGACTGCCGCGTGCCAGGTTCGCGGGATGGACGATGACTGTGAAGAGCTGAATCTCCTCAGGGCTTATCGTGACACCTATATGGCAGGGCAAAGCGGAGGAGAAGATCTGATCCTGGAATACTACGATATTGCTCCTTCCATCGTAAAGCATATCAATCTGCGGCCTGATTCCGCACAGATCTATGACAGACTGTGGGAAAAGTACATCGGACCGTGCATCATCGCGATCCGGGAGGGACGGATGGAGGACTGCCTTTCGCTTTACAGACAGATGGTTCTTGATACGAAGGAAAAGTATTTTCATCTGTATCCGCATGTGAAACAAACGAATAGATAAAAGGAGCTGACATGTCAGTTTTTCAGGCGATCTTTCTGGGAATCGTACAGGGCCTGACGGAATTCCTTCCGGTTTCAAGCTCCGGGCACCTGGCGATCTTCCAGAACATTTTTCATATCGATACGGGCAGCAGCGTCGCATTTGACGTGATGCTGCATGTGGGAACGCTTTTTGTGGTGTTTCTGGTGTACTGGAAGGATATCTGCAAGCTTGTTGTGGAGGCGTTCCGGATGCTTCTCGACCTCTTCACCAACCTGAAGATCTTCTTTTCCAAAAACAATACAGAGCAGCCGAAGCAATACCTTCGTATCATCCGTACCAATTACCGCAAGTTCGTCGCCCTGGTCATCGTTTCGACGATTCCGACCGGACTGATCGGGTATTTCGGCAGGAAGCTGATCGAAGACGCTTCCTCTACCCTGATCGTTCCCGGGATCTGCCTCCTGATCACGGCAGTGATCCTGTATCTGTCAGACCGGGTTGATAACTGCTGGAAGATTCCGAGGGATGTCTCATGGGGAGAGGGCATTCTGATCGGTATCGCCCAGGGGTTCGCGACACTGCCGGGGCTCTCCCGTTCAGGGACGACGATCTCGGCATGCACGTTCTGCGGATTCGAAAGAAAGTTTGCCGTGAAGTATTCCTTCATTCTCTCTATCCCGGCCATTCTCGGCGCCGCGGTGCTGGAGATCGGGGATATCGTTGGGGAAAGCCTGACGCCGTCCCTGATCGGAAGCTATGTGGCAGGCATGATCGCCGCGGCTGTATTCGGATACATCTCGATCCGCATCGTCGGACAGGTGGTTCTGAACCGGAAGATGAGAATCTTCGCGTACTATTGCTTTGGCGTGGGACTGTTCTCGATCGCAGGCCAGTTTATCTTCATGAAGTAAGGAGCTGTTCAGAAACAGCTTTTCCCTTCTGCGCAGGATGCGGATCCATCCGTTCCGGTGACCTGCCTGCGGTTTCTGAGGCAGCGAAGATTCATCGGCACAGAAGGCTTACGGTTTACGGTCTTTGGGGTTAATAAGGGGAATCTATGGCAGCAAGTAAAAAAACATCCGGAACCAGAACGGGTTCCGCGGGAAGCAGGGCATCGGGAGGAAGAAAAACTTCTCCGGCAAAAAAAACTTCTCCGGTAAAAAAGACTTCCGGAAGCAGACAGGCTTCCGCGTCAGCCAGATCATCCGGCACAAACAAGAACTCTTCTGCGGCGCGGAGGAGTTCTTCTTACCGCAGTCCGGATCCGGTCATGAACAGGGAGATCCTTTGCTGGTGCCTGCTTGGCGCTTCTGTTCTTATCTTTATCTGTGTGATCGGTTTTGGGGGAGGTCTCGGCAATTCCTTCGGAGACCTGCTCTTCGGCATCATGGGAACCAATGCATATGTGTTCCCGTTTCTCATTTTTATCCTTACGCTTTATCTGATGGCATCTCACGGAGACCGGGTCGCGAAGATCCGCGCAGTTTCCGCGGCTGCTCTGTTCTGCATCCTGTGCGGCGTCTGGCAGCTGATCGGCTATTCTGATATGTCCGGATCCTCTGTTTCGGACTTTTTTGAAGTCGGACAGCAGTATCATACCGGAGGCGGCCTGATCGGAGGCTCTTTGATCCTGTTCTTCCGGCCGACCGTCGGACTGGCCGGAACGTGGGTGGTTTTCCTGATTGCCATTTTCCTCTTTGGCGCGCTGATCACGCAGAAAACACTGTTTATCAGCACCGGCAGGATGGGAACCGAAGCGATCGAAGAGCGCAGGCTGAGAAATGAAGAGCTGCATCTGGAACGGGAGGAGCGCCGCCGTGAGGAAAGAGTGCTGCGGCTGAAAGAGGCGCAGGCAAGGCGGGAGCGCCAGGAGAGTGAAAAAGCGCTGGCGGGCAGCACATACCAGGCAAGTCCCGTATTCTATTCCGTGCTGGGAAAAGAGGATGAATCCGAACCGAAGCAAAAGTCCTTCTTAAGGACTAAACCAAAGTTCACTACGGATCTGTTCGGCGATACCAGGAAGCCCCGCAGAAAACAGGAGCCGCTTCCTGCCCTTACCCCTGACCAGGTGGTGTTCGCGACTTCCCGGAAGGATCCTTCTTCCGCGGACGGAATCATCACGGAATTCTCCCGCATACCTGCCGCGGAGGCTTCCGGGCAGTTTTCAGAGAAGAAAGCGGATCAGGCTGAGTCCGCATCCGGCAGCCGTTCCGGCGCAGACCGGAAAACCGGCGCGAAGTTTCTGCGCTTCAGCACTGCCGCACAGACTCCTTTGCCGGAGGATCCTCCCCTGCCGGAGAATCGTCCGGAGCCGGAGGAGGATCCTGCAGGCGGTATGGCGGATGACAGACCGGCCATGTCCTTTACGATCCACCGCGGAGGACGTACGATAGAGGGCGTCCAGACCTCTGCCGGCGATTTATCGCCGGACGGGGCAGCAAAAGACAGCGATCTGTCGTCAGGCAGCGCACAGACCGGCAAGCGTTCCGGAAAAGGGAAAACGCTGAAAACAGACCTTCCTGCCGGGCCGGAGGATGCGGATGGCGGAAGCATCCCGGATCAGGAGGAGGAAGCCGCGGCTGGAGCAGCCGATCCTGTGGTGACGGAAAAGGAAATCGAGGAGGCCGGCGCGTCAGCTGCCGGAAAGAAGGGGGCGGAAGCCGACAGGACCAGGATGACGAAGGACGAAACACAGAAGGAGGTTGAGTCCGTCGCGAAGGAGATCGAAGAACAGGAAGAGGAGGAGATCCCCTACGAATTCCCCTCCCTTGATCTTCTGGAGAAGCCCTCCGGCAAAGAAGGAGATGTCGAGGACGATGAGGTGCGCGAAACCGCCCGGAAGCTGGAGCAGGTTCTTGCAACCTTCGGCGTAAACGCCAGGATCACGGAGGTCAGCTGCGGGCCGAGCGTCACCAGATATGAATTCGTTCCCGAACTGGGAACCAAGGTCAGCAAGATCACCAATCTTGCCGATGACCTGAAGCTGAACCTCGCCGCTGCGGATATCCGGATCGAAGCGCCGATCCCCGGGAAGGCAGCGGTCGGCATCGAGATTCCAAACAAGAAGACTTCGATGGTCTTTCTGAGGGAGCTGATCGATTCGGATGAGTTCAGGAAGAATCAGACCAGGAAGCTGTCCTATGTCGTCGGAAAGGATATCTCCGGCCGGATCGTCGTTTCGGATATCGCAAAGATGCCGCATCTGCTGATCGCGGGAGCGACCGGCTCGGGAAAATCCGTATTTATCAACACCCTGATCATGTCGATCATCTACAACGCGGATCCTTCCGAGGTGAAGATGATCATGATTGACCCGAAGGTCGTGGAGCTGTCGGTCTACAATGGGATTCCCCATCTGTTTATTCCGGTCGTCACGGATCCGAAGAAAGCGGCCGGCGCACTGAACTGGGGCGTTGCCGAGATGACGAGACGCTATCAGGCATTTGCGGAGGTCGGCGTCAGAAACCTTGCGGGATATAACGCGAAGGTTGATACCCTGATCAAGGCAGATGTTCCGGACGCGCCGAAGAAGATGCCCCAGATCGTGATCATCGTGGATGAGCTCGCCGATCTGATGATGGTTTCCGGCAATGAGGTGGAGGATGCGATCTGCCGTCTTGCACAGCTGGCACGCGCGTGCGGCATCCATCTGGTCATCGCGACACAGAGGCCTTCGGTCGATGTCATCACAGGACTGATCAAGGCAAATGTGCCTTCGAGGATTGCGTTTGCCGTTTCTTCCGGAACGGATTCCCGGACGATTCTTGACGTGGTCGGAGCGGAAAAGCTGCTCGGAAACGGTGATATGCTGTTCTCTCCGCAGACCTATAAAAAACCGGTCCGTGTCCAGGGCGCATTTGTGTCCGACGAGGAGATCCAGAGAGTGGTGGATTCGATCCGGAGGGAAGAATCTCCTCAGGGGCAGGAGGTTATGAAGAAACGCATGCAGGAGATTCAGGCCGCGTCCTCAGGAACCTCCGGCGGCGGGGGAGACGAGGATGAACTGTTTGCAGACGCCGGCAGATTCATCATTCAGAAGGACAAGGCTTCGATCGGCATGCTGCAGAGGTGGTTCAAGATCGGCTTCAACCGGGCAGCGAGAATCATGGATCAGCTCTCAGACGCGGGAGTCGTTGGCCCTGATGAAGGGACGAAGCCAAGAAAAGTCCTGATGAGTGCGGAACAGTTTGAAAATTATCTTGAACAGAACGGATAATAATCCTATAATATGCGATGTTATGCATAAAATCTGCGGGATATATGCAGGATTCATGCAACCACAGAAACGGATGGAGGAAAACTATGTATAAGATTCTGAAAGCCGGACATCTTTCCGGCCCGAATTATGAGATGATCGTGGAGGCGCCCCGTGTCGCGGCGCGCTGTCTTCCGGGCCAGTTCGTTATCGTAAAGATCGATGAGACAGCGGAACGGATCCCCCTGACGATTACGGATTACGATCGTGAGAAGGGAACCATCGAACTGGTCTATCAGCCGGTCGGTCTGACAACGAACAAGCTGAAGATGCTTCAGGCAGGAGATTCCCTCATGGACTTCGTCGGTCCTCTGGGAAAAGCATCCGATCTGTGCGAAAGCGAGACGCCGGAGGCGATCGAGAATCTGAAAAAGAAAAAGATTATCTTTATCGCGGGCGGCGTCGGCGCGGCTCCGGTTTATCCGCAGGCCAAGTGGCTGCATGAGCACGGCATCTCCAGCGATGTGATCATCGGGGCCCGCACAAAGGATCTGGTCATGCTCGAAGAGCGGATGAAGAAGGTCGCGAATGTCTATGTGACGACGGACGACGGTTCTTACGGCAGAAGCGGTATGGTAACAAAGTGCCTGGAGGATCTGATCGCGGAAGGGCATACGTATAATCATTGCGTCTGCATCGGCCCGACGATCATGATGAAGTTCCTCTGCCTGACCACAAAGGCGTTCCATCTTCACACGGTTGTTTCCATGAACCCGGTCATGGTAGACGGAACCGGCATGTGCGGCGCCTGTCGTCTGATGGTAGACGGAGATGTCAGGTTTGCCTGCGTTGACGGACCGGAGTTTGACGGCCACAAGGTTGACTTTGATCTTGCGCTGCAGAGACAGACGCTGTACAAAACGCAGGAAGGCGAAGCTTTCCTGGCCTGGAAGGAAGGAAATACTCATCACGGTGGATGCGGAGAATGCGGAGGTGAAAGATAATGGCGGATACAAAGGAGAATATGATGACCAGAGTTCCCGTCAGGGAGCAGGATCCGAAGGTGCGCGCGACAAACTTCAATGAAGTCTGTCTTGGATACAATGAAGAGGAAGCGGTCCGGGAAGCGCAGCGCTGCATGCACTGCAGGAATCCGAAATGCGTCGAGGGATGTCCCGTGAATATCAGTATTCCGGAGTTTATACACGCGGTCAGCGAGAGAGACTTCGCGGGCGCGTATGATAGCATCTCCGAGTCCAGCTCCCTTCCCGCTATCTGCGGCCGCGTATGCCCGCAGGAGCGGCAGTGTGAGGGAAGATGCCTTCGCGGCATCAAGGGTGATCCGGTTGCGATCGGCAAGCTGGAGCGGTTTGTTGCCGACTGGGCCAGGTCAAACAACAGGAAGATGAAATGCAGCCTGTCACGAAACGGAAAGAAGGTTGCAGTAATCGGATCCGGTCCTGCCGGTCTTACCTGCGCGGGCGATCTTGCCAAAATGGGTTATGATGTGACGATCTTTGAAGCCCTGCACAAGGCAGGCGGCGTCCTGGTGTACGGAATTCCCGAATTCCGTCTGCCGAAGGACGAAATTGTCGCGAAGGAAATCGAGAATGTCAGATGCCTCGGCGTTAAGATCGAGACCAATGTGATCGTCGGGAGATCTGTGACGATCGATGACCTGATGAAAAAGGAAGGCTTCGAGGCGGTGTTCATCGGTTCCGGGGCAGGCCTGCCGATGTTCATGAATATTCCGGGAGAGAACATCAAGGGAGTATTTTCCGCGAATGAGTATCTGACCCGCAGCAACCTGATGAAGGCTTACCGCGATGATTATGATACGCCGATCGCCCTTGGCCAGAAGGTGATCGTTGTAGGCGGCGGAAATGTCGCGATGGATTCCGCGCGAACGGCGCTTCGTCTCGGAGCTGAGGTGCATGTCGTATACCGCCGCTCGGAGGCTGAGCTTCCGGCAAGAGCGGAGGAAGTGGAGCATGCGAAGGAAGAGGGAATCATCTTCCACTTCCTGACCAACCCTGTCGCGATCCTTCCGGATGAGAAGGACTATGTCTGCGGTATGAGATGTGTGCGCATGGAGCTGGGCGAGCCGGACGCAACCGGGAGAAGAAGCCCGATTCCGGTCGAAAACTCCGAGTTTGAGATTTCCTGCGACACTGTGATCATGGCGCTGGGAACCAGGCCGAATCCTCTGATCTCCAGCACGACGGACAATCTGGAGATCAACCGCAAGCGCTGCATCGTCGCGTCCGAGGAGGATGGAAAGACCTCCCTCGAAGGCGTATTTGCGGGCGGCGATGCCGTCTCAGGCTCCGCAACGGTGATTCTCGCGATGGGAGCCGGCAAGAGGGCTGCGAAGGGAATCGACGAATACCTGCGTTCCAGAGGCTGAGTGGCAGATGTTCTTCTGGGCTGAATGATCAGGGCAATTGCTTTCCTTTCTGCTGGTACAGCTTTGGTTTGTTTCTTACCGGCTGTGCGGGAGGAGAGTGATTGCCTCTTTTTTCTTCCCTGGTGAACCGCTGTAACAGATGAGTGATGTGACAGCCATGTGATTGTTTCCGGATGTCAGATATTGGCAGTGATTGGTGAACCGCTGTAATAAATGAGATGTGATAGATGAAGATAACGATACTCGCGGTTGGTAAGATAAAGGAAAAGTTCTTTACTGACGCGGTCGGTGAATATTCCCGGCGCCTGTCGCGCTATTGCAGCCTGGAGATCCGGGAGGTTGCTGACGAGGCGACGCCTGATAAGGCTTCTCCGGCCATGCAGGCTCTGATTCTGGAGAGAGAGGGAGAGCGGCTCATCCGTGTACTTGACCGGTTTCCCGGTGCCTGTGTGATCGCGCTGGCGATCGACGGGAAGGGATATGATTCCATCGGGTTTTCCGATTATCTGTCCAGGCTGCAGGTGCAGGGATGCAGTCATCTGGTTTTTGTCATCGGGGGGTCGCTCGGACTGTCGATGAGGGTTCTGGACAGGGCGCATGAGCGGGTCTCTTTTTCCAGGATGACGTTTCCGCATCAGTTGATGCGGGTGATTCTTCTGGAGCAGGTTTATCGTGCGATGCGGATCGCGCATGGGGAGCCGTACCATAAGTGATGTGTTCCTGCGTTCCGGCGTTCCTGCGTTCCGCCTCCGGGAGTGTTTCTCCATCGCAGACCCAGCCCACTGCGCCGGACTAACTGCTAACTCCGACTAAGGTTTGCGGGGATTCGCATCGCGCAC
>CAJOQO010000016.1 GCA_905236545.1 uncultured Lachnospiraceae bacterium | reverse complement strand
GTGCGCGATGCGAATCCCCGCAAACCTTAGTCGGAGTTAGCAGTTAGTCCGGCGCAGTGGGCTGGGTCTGCGATGGAGAAACACTCCTGAAGGCTGCGGCTGTTCAGAAGGACGGTCGCCAGCTCCCCTCGAAACAAAAACGAAAAAAGTTCCAAAAAAACCTTGAAAACCACAGACCAAAATGCTATGATGCAACCGTAATAAAGAACTGTCGACAGAAGAACGGGCAAGGCGCCCGTTCTTCTGCTGTGTTATGCAAGGCACTGATAGTCAACCGCTCCCCGGTATCTGCCGGATCAGACAGGACAGGAAACGGACAAAAAACCCGCTTCCATTTCATCTCCGGCAGCGTACCGGTGCCTGACACGGGAGAAAACATGAACCGAAACGAATATGAAAAAAGGACAGAGGAACTGATTCTTCCGATACTCCGGGAACACGGCTTCGAGCTGGTAGATGTGGAATTCGTAAAAGAAGGAAGCACCTGGTATCTCAGATCCTATATCGATAAAAACGGCGGGATCAATGTAGACGACTGCGAAACAGTAAGCCGCGCGCTCGAAAAGCTCCTGGACAAAGAAGACTTTATCCGGGAAGCATATGTGCTGGAGGTCTCTTCCCCCGGACTGGGAAGAGCCTTGAAAAAGGAGAAGGACTACATCCGGAATGAAGGAAAAGAGATCGAGCTGAGGCTGTACAAAAGCTTCGAGCACGAAAAAGAATGGAGAGGAACACTGGAATCCTGGACAAAAGACGACGTAACGATCGTAACGCAGGATGGACGGGAACTTACGTTTCAGAAGAAGGAACTGGCTCTGGTCAGAGAAGCCTTTGACTGGTGAATGGAGGAAAATGGAAAAAAATGAACGACGAACTGTTTGACGCTCTCATTATCCTTGAGAAAGAAAAGAACATCAAAAGCGAAGTGCTTCTGGAAGCGATCGCGAAATCACTTGAGCAGGCCTGCAGGAACAACTTCAACCGTCAGGATCTGACGAATATCGTCGTGGCTCTTGATCAGGAAAAGAAGTCCTTCGGTATCTTCCTGGCCAAGGAAGTAGTGGAAAAGGCAGAAGATCCTATGACGCAGATCAGCCTTGCGGAAGCGAAGATGATCGATTCTGACTATGAACTGGGAGATATCGTGAATGTCGATATCAACTCCAGAGGATTCGGGCGCATCGCTGTTCAGAACGCGAAGAATGTCATACTTCAGCAGATTCGCGAGGCAGAACGCAAGAGCCTGTTCGCTGACTATTACGACAAGGAGAATAAGGTCGTTACAGGTGTTGTGCAGAGATTCATCGGACGCAATGTCGCGATCAATCTCGGCAGGGTTGACGGCATCCTGAATGAGAGTGAGATGATCCGCGGAGAGAATTACTATCCGAACCAGCGGATCAAGGTTTACGTTCTGCATGTGGACAACACGCCGAAGGGACCGCGCATCCTGGTTTCCCGCAAGCATCCGAATCTGGTAAGATGTCTGTTTGAGCAGGAGGTTGCCGAGGTTGCGGATGGAACCGTTGATATCATGGCGATCGCCAGGGAAGCAGGATCCCGCTCCAAGATGGCTGTTTATTCCAGATCCGAAAACGTTGACGCGGTCGGGGCCTGTGTCGGGCAGAACGGCAGCCGTGTCGCGATGGTTGTGGATGAGCTGAACGGAGAGAAGATCGATATCGTTGAGTGGAATGAGAACCCGGCCTACTTTATCGAGAACGCGCTCAGTCCCGCCAAGGTTGTCACCGTGCTCGTCGATGAAGAAGACAAGGAAGCAAAGGTCGTCGTTCCGGATTATCAGCTGTCTCTTGCGATCGGCAGGGAAGGACAGAACGCAAGGCTGACGGCCCGGCTGACCGGTTTCAAGATTGACATCAAATCCGAGACGCAGGCGATCGAATCCGGAGAACTGGATGAATTCCAGGAGGAGTACTACAGTCAGGGATATGACGAGGAAGGCGCTCCTTATGATCAGGACTATTATGCGGATGAGGGATACACCGGGGACGGCGCCTACTATGAAGGCGGGACCTATGATCCGGATGCGGAGTACCCGAAGGAAGGGACCTATGATCCGAATGCGGAGTATCCGAAGGAAGGCACCGGTTATAACGAGGGGTAAGCGCGGATGGCTGTTTCAGACAAACCGCATCTTCGCAGATGCGCGGGCTGCGGTGAGCTCAGGGAGAAAAAGGAACTGATCCGTGTGATACGGGACAAGGACGGAAGGGTCAGCCTGGATGAAACGCACAGGAAAAACGGGCGGGGCGCTTATCTGTGCAGATCCCTTTCCTGCCTGGAGAAGGCACAAAAAAGGCGCGGCCTGGAGCGGTCCCTTCGCTGCCCTGTCAGCGGCGAGGTTTACGGGATGATACAGGCTGTCATAGAGGATATGCAATGAACGAAACCAGGAAGGCGTTGAATCTGATCGGACTTGCGCAGCGCGCGGGGAAAGCGGTTTCGGGTGGTTTTTCGGTGGAGAAGGCTGTAAAGGAAGGCCGCGCCGTGCTTTTGATCATTGCGGAGGATGCCTCGGACAATACGAAAAAGAGATTTCATAACATGGGTACGTTTTACCAGGTACCGGTCATAGAGTTTTCCTGCAAGGACGGGCTGGGAAGCTGTATCGGCCGGGCGGAGAGATCCAGCCTGGCACTGACAGATGCAGGTCTGGCAGAAGCAGTCTTAAAGGCACTTGATGCGTACAATACGCGGAGGTAGTTGATTTGGGAAAGATCAGAGTACATGAACTTGCGAAGGAGCTGGGAAGAACATCCGGCGAAGTGATCACCGCTTTGACCGGTATGGGAATTGCGGATGTAAAGGCCGCCAGCGGAATCGATGAAGACCTGGCCATGAAGGTGCGGGAGAGATTCTCCGCGCCCAGAGCGTCTGCACCGTCTCCGGCGGCCGGCAGCGCTCCGGTTCCGGGAGGAGGCACTTCTCAGGCTGCACGGAAAGAGGATAGAAAACAGCCCTCTCCGAAGTCAGCCACAGGAGAAGAAGGCGCTCCGAAAAAGAAAAAGTTCGTTGCTGTCTTCCGCCGTGAAAATGCACGCAGCGGGGTGATCTCCAGGATGCCCACCAAGCAGGCGCAGCAAAGAAGCGCCGCTCCGGTAGCGCATACTGCAAGACCTGTTGTGAGAAGGCGCCCTGCAGATCCCGCCCTGCGTCCTGCGGATCCTTCCCTGCGCATGGCGCGTCCGGAGGAAAACAACCCGGCTGCTGTATCTGCAAGGCATACGGTTCCCGCGGATTCCGCACAGCCGGTCCGCCGTCCGCAGCCGGCGGCAGGCGTACCTGCGGCAGGCAGCATTTCTCAGGAGAATGCCGCCAGAACCGCCACGGCAGCGTCTGCGCCTGCACAGGGCGCTGCGGCATCTTCCGCTCCGAAGGCTGAGCCCCAGGGAACAAGGCCGGCAGCCCCCGCGGCGAGAAGGGAAGCTCCCTCCCAGGTTATGGCAAAAGGACAGGGAGCTTTGGCAGGAGGAAAGAGAAACGCAGCGCAGGGCGGACAGGGAGTGAAACGTCCGGCCCAGGGAGACCGTCATCCGGCGCGTCAGGATCAGAAGAGCGCAGACGGCAGGCGGCCTTACCAGCAGGAACGCACCAGGTCTTCCCAGCAGGGAGCCAGAGGGCAGCAGTCAGGCCAGTTCTCCGGAAGAGGACAGGCATCCGCTCCCGCCGCACCCTCCAAACCGGGAGCATTGTCCGGAAGAGGCGGACAGGGAAGGAACGGTTCTTCCAAAAACCGCTTTGACGCCGGACGGGATAGTACGCAGAACCGTGGAAAGAACCCGAACGCAAGGAGAGAGGGAAAGGACCGCAACGAGAAATACAATCGGTTTGACGCAAACGACCGTGTTCAGACCGGACGCCGCCGCAAGGACCAGAACAAAGCCGTGCAGGCAAAGACCGAGCAGCCGAAGCCCATTGAGGAGAAGATCAAGACGATCATTCTTCCGGATCACATTACGCTTAAGGAACTGGCGGACAAGATGAAGGTTCCGGCGTCCCCGATCATCAAGAAGCTGTTTATGGACGGCAAGATGGTCACGATGAATACGGATCTCACCTTCGAGGAAGCGGAAGAAATCGCTGTCGAGTATGAGATTCTGTGCGAGCATGAGGAAAAGAAGGATCTGATTGCGGACCTGCTCAGGGAAGAGGAGGAGAACGAAGAGAATCTGGTTTCCAGACCTCCTGTTGTCTGCGTGATGGGCCATGTCGATCATGGTAAGACGTCTTTGCTTGACGCGATCCGGGATACACATGTTACGGACCGGGAATCCGGTGGAATCACGCAGCATATCGGCGCTTCGGTCATTCATTACAACGACCGGACGATCACATTCCTCGATACGCCCGGACACGAAGCCTTTACGGCGAT
>CAJOQO010000015.1 GCA_905236545.1 uncultured Lachnospiraceae bacterium | reverse complement strand
GGCGTCCGGGGTATTCAGCGGACGATACCTTCATACCCCGGACGCCTGATCTCCGTAGGGCAAAGATCTCAGCGTCGTTCCTGCT
Organism: uncultured Lachnospiraceae bacterium; assembly: GCA_905236545.1. Taxonomy (GTDB): domain Bacteria; phylum Bacillota; class Clostridia; order Lachnospirales; family Lachnospiraceae; genus Porcincola. The sequence continues at coordinate 8,561 of CAJOQO010000015.1, read as the reverse complement.
ATGGTTTGCTTATGGGGAAGCCATCCGCAGGCCGGGGCATACGTTACAGGTCACTTTTTTTTATTCAGATGTTGCAAAACGGATGGAGACCGTATATACTATCAAAGGTTATAAAATACTAACTACAATAATAGATACAAAACAATAGTAGCAGATTACTGATCTCTGTATGTATTAACGGACAGTATCAGCCAGGACTCGATCAGAGAGGATTCGATCAGAGAGGACTCAATCAGAGAGGATACAATCGGGACAGCAATATTCGGGAGGGATCATATGTTTGGAAAGTGGATGGTTGCTACAGTTGCGGCATGCCTGCTGTGCGGCGGGATGGCATATGCTTCAGAGACGGAGACGGAAATCACGGCAGATGCAGGGATCGAAGCGGTTTCCGGCGCTTCTGTCACGGATTATTACGGAGATTACGGCCTTGCCGGGGATGAGCTGATGGAAGCGATCAACAGCCCCAGCGGTTCTTATGTGATCTCGACAGTGAATGAGGACGGAACTCCTCAGGCCGGTTTTTTCGTTTACTCCATGCTGAAGGAAGAGGATACCTACTATCTCATGCTGGGACTTGCTGAGAACCAGACACGTGAAAACCTTGAGAGGGATCATGTGGCGATGGCGGTGTATGCGGCAAATCCGGAAGCGGACGCTGAAGCACAGTATGCGGTTTCCGGAGCAAGGATGTATCTGGAACTGGTCACGGATGAAAAACTGGTGGAGAAGCTGAACACCGCGGGCTATGACACATCGATGTTCTGCGAAGTGAAATGGGTGAAGCCGCTGGGGTGATTCAAAGATCCGTTATCGATTCTCGCGTGAAGGATACCGATGATAAAAAGAAAGGTTATCGGTTTTCACGTGAAGGATACCGATGATAAAAAGAAAGGTTATCGGTTCAGGTGTAAATGATTCCGATGATCAATAATGCAAGGTTCTCGCTCAGAAGAGGAGTGACAGAGATGACAGAGAAGAGTTTGAGAATCCTATCAAGGAGCGTTGCACTCCTGTCGGCGCTGCTCATTGCGGTTTTGACGGTATTATCCCCTGCCGCTTTCGCGCAGGACGCCGGGACACAGGAGTCTGGCCGGTGGGGCGCGGCGGCAGATGAGATCGACCGGTATCTGGACACGGGGTTTGAGCATTACCTGGAGGGAGATACCGAAAGCGCCTATCAATCTGTGAGTGATGCTTATTTCCGGGTGTATGAGGTGACCGGCTTTGAGCGCCAGACCATGAGCTACATCTCCGGAAACCGGAAGAACGCGGTCGAGATGCAGTTTTCCGCCTGCAAGGCAAATGTGAAGCGGGAAGAGCTGGATCAGGATACAAAGATCAAGGTGAGATCTTCCCTGATGAAGCTCAAGAGCATGATCCGGGAGGACGCCAATAAGCTGGCGAAGATGTCCGGCGAGCCTGAGACCGTCATGAAGTTTTATGAGCACGGGGAACAGGTCAGCAAGGATCCGTACGCGGATCTGACGTCGGATCCGGATGCGGCTGCAAAATATGAAAACTGGTATGAGCCGGCCACGCTGGTAAAGGAAGCGCTGGATACGGCCTATATGGGATATCTGGACAAGGATTTTGATCTGGCACTGGATAATGTCAATACGGCATATTATTCCATCTACGAAGAATCCGGGCTGGATCACAGGATCTATACGGATCTGTCCCTGGAAGAGCGCGAGAAGATGGATGCGCATTTTGCAAAGCTGCGCGGCCTGATCTCAGAAGGAAAGGAAAAATACCAGAAGAATAAATACCGGACAAGCACGGATAAGGCGAAGAACGATATCCTGAAGCTTGCGAAAAGAATCGATACGCAGGAGGAAGAGAAGGCCGCTCAGGCGGCGGAGACCGAGAAGGACGCACCGGCGCAGGCGGAGCCGGAGAAGCAGTCTGATCCGCGCTGGCTTACCTTCCTGGCCGCGTTCGGCATCATCGTCCGCGAGGGACTGGAGGCGATCCTGATCATTGCGGCCATCATCGCCTATCTGACAAAGAGCGGGAACAGAAAGATACTGAAGAATGTCTATATCGGAGCGCTTCTTGGCATCGCGGCAAGCTTCGTTGCGGCAGGAGGGCTGTATTTCCTGAAGAAGGTATGGGTCGGCGCCGGACAGAGCCAGGAGGTGATCGAAGGTGTCACGGCACTCATCGCGGTATGCGTGCTGTTCTATGTCAGCAACTGGATGATCTCCAAGGCTGAGGCTGCATCCTGGAGCCGGTATATCGACGGGAAGGTGCAGTCCTCAGTGGCGGCGGGAAGCGGATTCGCCCTGGCATTTACCGCATTTCTGAGCGTATTCCGGGAAGGCGCGGAAGTGGTGCTGTTCTACCAGCCCATGCTTACGGAAGGAAATGCAGGCATGGTATGGGCCGGCTTTGGCGTCGGGTGTGTGCTTCTGGTATTCGTCTACCTTGCTATCACAAAGCTGTCGATCAGGCTGCCGATCAAGGTATTCTTCACGGCGACCAGTATTCTGATGGCGGTCATGTGTGTCAGCTTCCTCGGGAGCGGGATCAAGGAGCTTGCGGAAGGCAATGTATTCGACCTGTCCCTGCGGGTTCCGGGCATACCGGAGAATGATTTTATCCAGATCTTCGGCATCTATCCGTATCTGGAAACCCTGGTGCCGCAGCTGATCCTGGCGATCATTCTTCTGATCACGTTTCTCGTTGCTCATTACAGAGGAAAGATGGACGCGCTCAGGAAGGAGCTGACAGAAAAGTATGAAGCGGCTGCCGCTTCATCCACATAAAAGAAATCCCGGGACAGTTCCCCGCGAACTTTGCCCCTGGACATAGAAACACCCTTCGGGGAAACAGATTATTTCAGACTGGATTCGCGTTTATAGAGGAGGAATCAGATATGAGAAAGGCTTTCGCAGTGCTCCTGGCAGGCGCAATGATGCTGGGGGTTCCGACCTTCGCTTTTGCACAGGAGGCAGGATTTGATGAGTATGAACTGGGTGTTGAGGGCGAACAGGATGTCGACTTCATGACGATGAGCATGGTTTACTTCCAGCCGGTTGATATGGCTCCGTCAGATCAGGCGACACCGAAGGAAGGCTCCGACCTGCATATTGAGGTTGACCTGACGGCAAATGAGAATCCATACAGTTTCCCGGTTGACGGCTGGGTGCCTTACCTGAGTATCGATTACACGATCTACAAGGCAGGAACCGATGAGGAGGTTCTGACCGGTTCCATGATGCCGATGGCGGCATCCGACGGTCCGCATTATGGCAATAATATCGCGCTGGAAGAGGGAGAATATGATATCAAGCTCAGCATCAAGAGCCCTGCAGAGAATGGATATCTTCTCCATGTTGACTCAGAGACAGGTGTTGAAGCGGACGGATTCTGGGAGGAGCCGCTTGAGGCAACCTGGACCGGCTGGAACTTCGTCAAAGAGTGGTAAGACCTGAGACAGAAAGCTGCTGGCATGAGATACGCGGGGTATCTCATGCCGGCAGTTTCCTGATCGTACCGGAACCGGAAATGCTGCCTGTACGGAGTCCGATCGCTTTTGCGGTCCGGCCGTGCAGGGGGCAGAATGCATTTTGACATAAGCGTTATGACACTGGATGTGTGGGAGGTTGGTTTTGTTAAAGTACATCTGGATGGTGATTCAGGATCTGTTCGTCACGGTAACGCTGGTGAGCCTGATTCATGCTGAGATCCGCATCCGGTTTGGAAAGAACTGCCTTCGGATCAGCCGGGCGGGAATCCTGACCGGAGTGGTTTCCTCGGTTATTCTGGCGGTTGTGAAGAATACCACCAATAAGATCATTTCCAGCCGGTGGAACCACAGGATCTATATCGTGATCCTCCTGTTTACCCTGGCGTTTCTGATCTTCCGGATGGTTTTCGGAAGAAGCGGGAGGGAGTCCGAAGCGGGAAAGGTTCTGACCTGTATTGCCGGCGCGGGCCTCAGTGCCGCCTGGATCTTTTATTCCCTGCCGGGGAGCATCGCGTATCCGTTTACGTTTAACACCATGGGCAACGGCTACTGGTCCTGGTATTTCTTCTCAAGGCTGATCGGCTGGCTCCTGGCCTTCCTGGTTCTGGCGCTTTATGCGGCGCTCCTGTACAGATGCGCGTGCGGGATCCGGAAGAAGACCCTGCCGTCCGCCGTGCTGTTCCTCAGCGCGGCGGCGAACGCTCTTTACTGCCTTTGCAGGTTCTTTGTTCCGTGGGTCAACCGGGCGAAATGGCTGGACTGGCCGGTTCCCTTTGACAGGGACAGACATGCCTGGGCTTCCGCCCTGGTACGGTTTGGCAGCGATTATGCGATGCTTTTTATCTGGATCACGGCTGTGCTGGTGCTGCTCCTTCTGGCGGCCTTTTTCGCCGAAAACACACATGTCACACAGCCGTATGACAATCCTGCGCAGCACAGGAAGCTGCGCGCAGGGAACCGGACGCGCAGACGGCAGGCCGTCGGCCTGCTTCTTACCCTTGCGCTGTCTGTCGTCAGCATGAGCGTTGTCAAGGCATATGATACCAGAGAGGTTGTACTGTCGGAACCGGAGACCTATACGGTGGAAGAAGACCGGATCCTTGTCCCGATGGATCCTGTCAGCGACGGACATCTGCACCGGTTTGAATTCCGGACGAAGAATGATATCAATGTGCGCTGGATCATCGTGAAAAAGCCCGGAAGCGCATCCTTCGGCGTGGGACTCGATGCCTGCGAAGTCTGCGGAAACGCGGGCTATTACGAAAACAACGGCAGGGTGATCTGTAAACGGTGTGATGTGGTCATGAACATCAATACGATCGGGTTTAAAGGGGGATGCAATCCGATTCCGCTGTCCTATGAGGTGGAGGGCGGGAATCTCGTCTTTGCCATCGAGGATCTGGAAGCAGGGGAGAAGGAATTCCGGTAATTTGACAGGAGGAAAGGGAACATGCTGTTTAAAATGATCCGCGGCGTGCTGTTCCATCAGAAAGGAAAGATGCTGCTGATTGCATTTACGATTGCCCTTGGAGCTTCTCTCGCGACCGGCATGCTGAATGTCATGTGGGACGTAGGGGATAAGGTGAACCAGGAGCTGAAGACGTACGGCGCCAATATTATCGTAAAGCCCAAGGATTCCTCACTGCTCTCAGATATATATGATGTAGGAGAAGGGGAGCAGCTCAGTGTGGCTTACCTGAATGAGGAAGACCTGCCAAAGCTTAAGACAATCTTCTGGGCATTCAATATCGTTGATTTTACGCCATTCCTGGAAGCGGATGTGAAGCTGCCCGGCGGGACAGACGCAAGGATCGTGGGAACCTGGTTCAACCATCACCTTTCCCTTCCGACAGGAGAGGAGCTGGATGCCGGCGTGACGGGCATGCGCTCCTGGTGGGATATCACAGAGGGAGCCTGGCTGAATGAGGCAGACAAGTCGGCAGCTTCCTCGGTGATGGCCGGAACCGGACTGGCTCAGCAGGAAGGCTGGAAGGTCGGGGATGAGATCACATTGACGGGATCCGCGGGAGAGAAGACCGTAACTCTGGCGGGAATCTTTGACGCGGGCGGCGACGAGGACATGCAGCTGTTTGGTCCGCTTGATCTGGTACAGGAACTGACTGGCCGGGAAGGAAAGGTTGAACAGATCGAGGTTTCCGCCCTGACGACGCCGGACAACGAGCTGGCGCTGAGAGCCGCGAAGAATCCCTCCGCCTTAAGCAGCCGTGATTATGAGACCTGGTACTGCACAGCCTATGTCAGCGCGATCTGTTACCAGATCCAGGAAGCGATTCCGAACGCGTCGGCCTCGGCAGTGCGGCAGGTAGCGGAAAGCGAGGGAACCATTCTGGATAAAACGCAGCTTCTGATGATCCTGATCACGATCCTGAGTCTGATCGGAGCTGCGCTTGGCATCAGCAATCTTGTCACCGCAAGCGTGATGGAACGATCCAGGGAGATCGGACTGCTCAAGGCAATCGGCGCGAGGGATCATTCCATAACCGGCGTGATCATGATCGAGATCCTGGTTACCGCCCTCGCCGGCGGAGTTGCCGGTTACTTTCTGGGCTTCGGTTTTGCCCAGCTGATCGGGCGCAGTGTATTCGGCTCCGCGATTGAGATGAAGGTAAAGGTGATCCCGATCGTAGCGGCATTGATCGCACTGGTGACGCTGGCGGGAAGCCTTCCGGCGATCCGTATGGTTTTGAGGCTGCGTCCTGCCGAGGTACTTCATGGAGGACAATAAGGGATGACAAAACGGAAGATGTTCCTTCGGATGATCACAGCATCGCTTCTGAGGAGACGCTCTCGCATGCTGATCGCACTTCTCTCGATTGTGGTGGGAGCAACGATCCTTTCCGGACTGGTTACCATCTACATCGATGTTCCCCGCCAGATGGGAGCGCAGTTCAGATCCTACGGCGCGAATATGCTCCTGCTTCCGGAGGAAGGAGCCGGCCTGACGGCGGACAGCCTCCAGAAGGCGCTTGCGCTGATCCCGGAGGAGGCGGTTGTCGGAGCGACGCCGTATCGTTATGTAAGGCTGGACATGCCCTCCAGGCAGCAGTCCTTTATCAGCGCCGGAACGGATTTTTCCCAGGTTCAGAAGACGAGCCCCTACTTCAGCGTTGAAGGGGCTTATCCGGAAAATGCGCGTGAAATACTGGTAGGAAAGGAGATTGCCCAAACGCTCGACGTGAAGGAGGGAAGCTCTGTCGAACTCAGTTATAAGACAACCGCAGCATCAGGCGGCAAGGCGCCGGCCGGAGAGAAAGCCGGCACTGTTCTGCAGGGAAGCGCGGAAGGCTTCAACAAGGTGATCGTGAAAACCGAGGTTGTTCTGGACGAAGAAGGAAAGATTGATTCCCTTGAGGTGGACGCTTCCTCCCAGACACCCGGCATCGGTTCCCTGGTCGGAACGGATCAGGAATTCCTGGATCAGTTTATCGGAAAGACGCTGCCGCTCAGACTCTCGAATACGCAGCCGGAAGACAGCGCAGCCGGAGAAAGCGGACAGGAGGAAGGCAGCACGGTGGACGCCGTCACAGGCGCAACCATCTCATCACAGGCTGTCATCGATGCGATTAACCATGCGGCAAACGCCGGGGAAGGCGCGGCTCCGGTTGAGAATTCGGAGCATTTTACGGTGTCGGGAATCCTTTCCACGGGAGGCGAAGAGGAAGGTTATGTCTATATGTCTCTGAAGGACCTTCAGAGACTGACTTCCGATGAAACGCTTGACGCGGCAGAACTGTCGGTGTCGGCAGGAGCGCAGGAGCTCGAGGAATACAGCAAAGCAATTACGGATTCGGTTCCGGGCGTTACAGCCCGCCTGGTGAAGCGTGTGACCCGTTCGGAGGCATCGGTTCTTGGGAAGCTCCAGGCGCTGGTATTCCTCGTAACGGCAGTTGTCCTCCTGCTGACGATGATCTGCGTATCGACGACGATGCTCGCGGTTGTCTCGGAAAGGAGACGGGAGATCGGGCTCCGGAAAGCATTGGGAGCCTCTGACGGATCGATCCGGAAGGAGTTTCTCGGGGAGGGAATGTTCCTGGGAGGTCTTGGCGGCGTGTTCGGCGCCCTGCTCGGGTTCGGATTCGCACAGCTGGTAAGCGTCAGCGTTTTTGGTTCGCCTATCACATTCCGGCCGCTTCTTCTTCCGGTGACGATTCTCGTATCCATGGTGATTGCGGCCGTCTCCTGCCAGATGCCGATCCGGCGCGCGGTAGCGATCGATCCCGCGGTTGTGCTGAAAGGAGAATAACAGATGGCATTGCTTGAACTGAAGAATGTATCAAAGATCTATGGAGATCTGAAAGCCCTGAATGATGTCAGCATCAGCGTGGAGAGAGGAGAGTGGGTAGCAATCATGGGACCGTCCGGCTCCGGTAAGAGTACGATGATGAACATCATCGGGTGTATGGACAAGCCGACAATCGGGGAAGTGCTTCTTGACGGAGTGGATATTTCGAAAGAGTCCCAGAAAGCCCTGACGGATATCCGCAGGGATAAGATCGGGCTGATCTTTCAGCAGTTTCACATGGTGACTTATCTGACCGCGGTGGAAAATGTTATGGTCAGCCAGTATTACCATTCCATGCCGGATGAGGAAGAAGCGCTCGAAGCGCTGGACCGCGTCGGACTCAGAGAGAGGGCCAGGCACCTGCCCGGCCAGCTTTCGGGCGGCGAGCAGCAGAGAGTGTGCGTGGCACGCGCCCTGATCAACCACCCGGAGCTGATCCTGGCGGATGAGCCGACGGGCAACCTGGATGAAGCGAACGAGAATATCGTACTGGATCTCTTCCGGCAGCTGCACCGGGAAGGAACGACGCTGATCGTCGTGACGCATGATCCGGAGGTGGCGGAGGCGGCACAGCGTACGATCGTGCTGGAGCATGGCCGTGTAGCAAGGGAAGTGGTAAATGAGGGTTTTGAAAGCTGACGGTCATCCGCAGGCCGGAGCAAACGTTACAGGTGAGTTACGAATCACGGCCCCTTTCCCACAGACCGTGAACCGTCTGCGCTGACGCGCATCCGTCGCTGCTTCGCAGCTTGTTGTTCCCGGTTGTGGGGAAGTTCCCGCTCC
>CAJOQO010000014.1 GCA_905236545.1 uncultured Lachnospiraceae bacterium | reverse complement strand
GTTCGCGGAGCTCCTCGGCGAGGTCGTCACCGACAGCACCAAGAAGAACCTTGAGATGAGAGTCGAGGCCGAGAACGGCGCGACCGCGGGCAAGACCGACCTGGCCAAGAGAGCGAAGGCACTGAATCTCGATGCCATCCACGACACCGTCCATGAGATGGCCCGCGACGAGGCCAGACACGGCAAGGCATTCAAGGGCCTGCTGGAGAGATACTTTGGCTGACCGACAACGTTTAATCGAGGCTTTGCCAGGAGGGAAGGGAGAAATCCTTTCCCTCTTTTTAGCCTTCGATTGACAGCATTCGCAGTCCTGTGAGATGATGAAACAGTCCTGTCATATATGTCACATGTCACATTTCACGGGGCGTCAGTGTCTGACGCCTGTGATCAGACCAGGAGTCAGAACAGAAGGGAGAAAAGAGAGCATGAATACATCTGCAACCATCAGAAAGAGAAGATCACTGAGAAAACTGTTCCTCAGCGCAGGAGCAGCACTGGCGGCGGTAATGCTTCTGTCAGCCGGCGTTTTTGCAAAGGATGTAAGCAATAAAGAGACCAAACCGCAGAAGGTCAAAGTGAATAAGATGATCTCGGGCAAATTCGAAAAGAAAAATGACCGGGATTGCTTCTCATTCAAGTCAACGGGCGGATCCTACCAGCTTCTGATCTGGGATCTTTCCGGCAGAAAAGGCGAGGATCTCAGGAAAGCGGCATATGATCACAAAAGCATCGATATCATGTTTGGTCCGTATGAAGTATTCAGTCCGGCAGCCGGAGCAAAAAAACAGAAGCTGATCGGTGAAACATATAACACATGGTTTACTCCTGACGAGGAAGACGGAAACAACGTTGCCTATTCCGTGATAGATCTGCATAAGTACAAGAAGGGGAAAGAGGTCGGCATCGTCCTTACCGGAAAGTATAAGGGAAAGTATAAATTCAAAGTCGTCAGGACAGGGAAATAAACAAGAAGGAGCTGTACCGGGATATGAATCATCGCTGGAAAAGAAACATTCTCATGATCGCAGTCTCATTTCTGCTGTGTACGATGGCAGGAAGTGTGTACGCGGCGTCTGCAGGACAGATCAGTGTCACGGTTACCCAGGATTACGGGAAAGCGAAGGAAGTGCTGCGGCTGGTAAACAAGGCGCGGTCATCCAGGGGGAGGTCTGCATTAAAGATGGACAGCACTCTGACGAAGAATGCAGTTACCAGGGCGGCAGAGCTGTGTGTATACGTTCCGGAGGGAGTGCATTACAGACCAAACGGAAAAGAGAAGACGTCCATCAACAGCTCGATTCTCTATGAGGATTGTCTGGAGTATATCGGAGGAAGCTTCAGCGCCGGGGCAGCGGTGAAGACCTGGATGGAATCTCCGCCGCATAAGCGGGGCATCCTGCTCTCTTCCGCGAAGAGCGTCGGCGTTGCCTGCGTCACGCTGGAAACACCGGATGGGATCAGTGAGCATTACGTTTTGGAGTTTTCCGGGAAAAATGCGTCCGGCAGGATCGGTTCCGGAACCAAAAAGATAACAGTGAAGATCAGGGCTCTTTCAAAATACCTGAATGCGAAGTATTTCTCGATCATCGAGAAATATACGGAGGAAGGATCACAGCTGCGGGTTGCTTACAGGAGCCCTGCGGCAAAGGGAGATTATCTTCTGAGCCCGGCCTCTTTCACGTGGACTTCTTCCAATAAGAAGCTGGTGCCTGTCTCCTCCACCGGAGTGCTGACAGGGGAAGAGAGCGGCAGGGCCACGATCACTGCGGTGCAGAAGAAGAGCCCGAAGATCAGACTCCGGTATATCGTGGATATCTGAGGAAACACTGCCAGGATCTGTGTTTCCTCAGGCGCCTGATCTTACCGGGCAGCCGTACAGGCGGTAATTATTACAAAAAAGTTACAAAGTATAACAAAACATGTTGACATCCTCCGCTGCCTTTGTTATTATGAGCACAGTCGGATGTAATAATTTCGTAATATTTATTACATTCAGGAAATAAACGGGAGCTATTCGGAGGTGTTGACGATGACAAAGAGATGGACTGGATACGCGGCAGCCGCTATATCGGCCAGTCTTGTGCTGGGCGGGCTTACCACAACCTATGGTGCGTCAGTTACGCTGGCAGACTTTGGCGCGGATCAGGGAGTAAAAGGAATTGCTTTTGAAGCGAAAGCGCAAAAGCACGTTGGTTCGGGAGAAACGGTAGAGGCTGCATCGACGGAGAACACTTCTGCAAATAAGGAAGAGAATGCGGCAGAGGGAATCGACCGCAGCGTGGTTGACACGACGGGATTTGCAAAGGCAGAGGATTATATTAATGTGCGCGCGTCGGGAGATACCGAAGGCGAGATCGTCGGAAGGCTGAAGCTGAATGACTCTGTCTATATTGAAGATGTAGACGAGAACGGCTGGTATAAGGTGCGTTCCGGTAACGTCGAGGGTTATGTGGCCGGATATCTGATCGCGACAGGCGAGGAGGCAGAAGAGGTTGCAAAGACCGCTGCTTATACGTATGCGCAGATCGGAGCGGAGTACCTGAACATCAGATCGGATGCGTCCGGTGACGCAGAGGTTCTCGATACGGTAGGGCAGGGCGCGAATCTTGAGGTTGTGGAAGATCTTGGCGACTGGGTAAAGGTTGTTACGGATGACGGAATCTATGGATATGTTTCCAGAGAGTATGTCGATACGAATACGGTTTACCCGACAGGCGAGGCAGTTCAGGGACAGACAGACGGGGAAGGACAGGAAGAGCAGGAAGGAGCACAGAGCCAGGAAGCAGCGTATGCGGCTTACCTTGCGGAGCAGGAAGCGGCCGCTGCCGGGCAGCAGGCTGATACGGAAGCGGCTGCTTCGACAGAAGGTGTTTCTTCAGACCAGGCGGCGGATACCGGAGCTGCAGAAGCAGCTTACACGGAATATACGGAATATACGGACAATACCAGTACGGAGCCTTCGGCTGATACGGCTTATACGGATACGGGAAGTGCAGAGGCAGCCTATACAGAAGCAGCGTATACGGAGAGCACGGCGAACACCTCTTATACGGATGCGGCAGCCCAGACAACCACTTCGTCCGGCGATGTGGATGCATTGTATCAGGCCTATCTGACAGCACAGGATGCAGCCATGACGGCAACAGATGAGGCGGATGCGTACGCGAAGGCCAATGCGGCGATTGAAGCTTACAATGCTTATCTTGCGGCGTGCGGATCTTCTCAGACTGTTTCAGCGGTTGACACGACCTCCGCGGATACGGGCGCGACGGATACAACGTATACGGATCAGACCTACACAGATACGGGTGCGGCTGATACAACGTATACGGATCAGACCTCCACGGATACGGGTGCAGCCGATGCGACGTATACGGATCAGACTTCCACGGATACGGGTGCGGCCGATGCGACGTATACGGATCAGACCTATACGGATACGAGTGCAGCTGATGCAGCCTATACGGATGCCGGAACGACGGATTCGACACAGGCAGAGGCCTCTTCCTCCACCGGTTCGGGAGTCGGCTCACAGATTGCGAGCTATGCATCCCAGTTCGTCGGCAATCCTTATGTATATGGCGGAACAAGCCTGACAAACGGTGCGGACTGCTCCGGATTCACGATGTCAGTATTCTCAAACTTCGGAATCGATCTTCCGCATAACGCGGCGGCACAGAGCGGATGCGGCACTCAGGTTTCCATGAGTGATCTTCAGCCGGGCGACCTGCTGTTCTATGGGGACAGCGGAATCGGACACGTTGCGATCTACACGGGAGACGGAACGGTGGTACATGCCAGCAACGAGGAGACAGGGATCAAAACCAGTGCATACAATTACAGGACTCCGGTTTCTGCAGTGCGCTGCTATTGATACCGGCCAGTGTGCACCTCATGGCCGGCGGCAGGAGTATCTTCTGATACCGGCATCCTGACAGAACGAAACAGACAGAAACAGAATTATCTGGGAGCGGATCTTCGGATTCGCTCCCGTTATTTTTGCCCTGGGAGGATACGGGCCGGACTGCCGCCGGGCGTTTCCCGGAAGAAACTCATAGAGAAACGATCAAAAGAAACGATCAGGAGAAATGATCAGAATTAAGGCTCCCGGAAAGGAAGCTTCCGGGAATTGTCAGACAATGAAAGGAGTTCACTTAAATCTTAAAAGTCAAGGTGAATTCTTCGTTTTTACGCACGGAGGGCCATTTTGAACATTTTGAACAAAACGGCTGTTCCTGTTGTGAATGACACTTTCAAACCAGTGATTCCCCGTATTTCAAAGGATTTTTGGTGGATAATGTGGATAAATCCGTGAATAAGTCACCTTTCTGCAAAACTGCTGACGGAATGGATGTGGAAAACTTCATGTGCCGCGGGGAGAAAGGCAGGCTGCAGGAAGAGGACCGGAATGTCTCAAAAAACCGGAGAAGCGGGAAGTTTGTGAAGAATGCCCGTACAAACCACCTGTTCGATTAAAAAATGAACAGGACGTTCGCAAAATTTAAAAAGATATCAGACAACAGCTATTCTTCCATCTTTTTCTGAATGATTGTATACTTGTAATTATGAGTGCCGGAAGGGAGAGTATCGTAGATCTGAAACAGATCTTTATGTGAGGGGAGGGGAGTATGGATAGCGTAAGATATCTTTTGGATCTGGCAATTATTCTGTTTACGGCGAAGATCTTCGGCACGGTCGGGAAGAAGATCGGGATGCCGGAGGTTGTCGGCGAGATCCTGGCGGGTCTTGTGATCGGCCCTGCTGTTTTCGGCTTTGTCCAGGAATCGGATTTCCTTTCCATGATGGGAGAGATCGGCGTCATCATGCTGATGTTTGAGGCCGGACTTGGAACCAATCTGAAGGACCTGAAACAGTCCGGCCTGAAGGCGACACTGGTGGCCTGTATGGGCGTACTGGTTCCCATCATTCTTGGCGCGCTCCTGTTTATGGGATTCTATGGCTTCGATGCGCCGGGCTCCGAACGCTTCATGAAGGGACTGTTTATGGGGACGATCATGTCCGCAACTTCCGTGAGCATCACGGTTGCCTCCCTGAAGGAGCTTGGGAAGCTGAATGACCGGGTCGGGACGACGATCGTCAGTGCGGCAATCATTGACGATGTGCTGGGAATCATTGTCCTGACGATCGTTACAGGACTTGGCGGTCAGGGCGGACAGAGCGGCGCCGGCAGCGTTGGAATGGCGATTCTCAAGATCTTCCTCTTCTTTGCGGGAGCGATCGGCAGCGGGTTCCTGGTTTACAAGGGGATGGGCTGGCTGGATCACAGATATTCCCACCAGCGGAGAATCCCGATTATCAGCCTTTGCTACTGTTTCCTGCTGGCATATCTGGCTGAGACATTCTTTGGTATCACAGATATTACCGGCGCCTACGTCGCGGGAGTGGTTCTGTGCAATCTTGCAGACCGGGATTACATTGAGAGGCGGGTTGACATCAGCTCGTATATGATCTTTGCTCCGGTTTTCTTTGCCGGGATCGGACTGAAGACCAGCTTTGGTTCGATGGGGGTTAAGCTCATTCTTTTCAGCATCTGCTTCACGCTGGTTGCCCTGATCGGAAAGGTGATCGGGTGCGGGGGCTGTGCCAGGATGCTCGGGTTCGACCGGCATGAATCCCTGATCATCGGGACCGGTATGATGAACAGAGGCGAGGTCGCGCTGATCACGGCGCAGAAAGGCCTTGCGGTCGGGCTTCTGACATCTGATTTCTTTACGCCCGTCATCCTCATGATTCTGGTGAGCTCTGTCATCACTCCCATCCTGCTGAAGAAGGAATATGCGCAGCAAAGGGGCAGCAAAACCGCAAAGGCAGGATAGCTGCCGCGCGGTGCCGGTCAGATCTCTTCAGTCTAAAGTGAATGACATTGGTACTGAACAGTTACACAAAGAAAGAAATACTCCAAACAGAAAAGCGCAGTCAGAAAAACCGGGAGATTCGGTATGAAGGGAAAACGGAGAGGAATCACACTGGCGGCCATAGCCGGAGGGATCATACTGTCGGCCATTCTTGTCCTGGGAACGATGTGGATGGGACGCAGCGCGGGAAAGGACACAGAGGGTGCGGTTCATTCGGTCAGCCTGCTTTATCTGGACGAGCTGGCGGGCCGCCGGGAGCAGGTTGTGGCCGCGAACATGGCCGGCAAGATCGATGTGATCATGACGGCGCTGGATCTGATGACGGCGGAAGATCTGAGCGATAATGAGCATCTCCAGGCTTATCAGGCAAGGATCAAGAGGCTGTTCCATCTGGAGCGTTTTGCCTTCGTCGGAGACAACGATGTGATCTATACCGCTGACGGACCGACCGGGGATATCGACCAGTATCATCTGGACTTTCATCATCTGAAAGAGCCAAAGATCCTGATCGAAAACCTGAACACCACGGAAAAGAAGGTCATTATCGCTGTGCCGACCAGTATTCCGTTTGACGATACCACGCTGATCGCCTGTTTCATGCAGATCGACATGAAGGAGATGCTGGCCGGCGTTTCCATGGATGCACAGGAGGACGGAGCGACCTTCTGCAACATCTATACCAGCGACGGCGTCGCCCTGAGCGATACCGTCCTGGGAGGCCTTGCGGTGGAAGACAACCTGCTCGAGGCCATGAAGAAGGCGGAGTTTGAGCCGGGCTATTCCTATGAGCAATTCCTGAGTGAGTTCACCGGAGGCGTCCGGGGCGTTGTGTGCTTCACTTACAACGGCATCCGGGAGACGCTGAGCTACGTGCCAGTGGAGGGCACGGACTGGAGGCTGACCTACCTGATCCGTGAAAGCGTGATCAGCGACAAGATCAGCACGATCACCAGCGGCATCATCAGCAGGAGTGTTTTCCAGTCTGCCATGACTGTCGTGGTGATGCTGATCCTGTTTCTTTTCATCATCCGGCAGACACAGAAAAACGCGAAGCTGGCGCTGGAGAAGAAGACCGCGGATGCCGCAAACCGCGTCAAGCAGGAGGAGATGGAGCAGAGGCTCCATCTGCAGGAGGAGCTGCTCGCCGAAAAGAAACAAAAAGATGAGCAGACCCGCATGATCACGGCCCTCGCCTCCGATTACTGGAGCGTTTACTATCTGGATCTGGACCGCAACACGGGCGTGTGCTACCAGTCGCATGAGGATCTGGCGCACGGGTTCGGTGTGGGCGAGCGCTTCTCCTATCTGGAAGCAGCAACCGCTTATGCGAAGAGTAATGTCAAAGAAGAGTTCCTGGAAGAGTTTCTCCGCTTCATCCAGCCGGATAATATCAGGGCCAGGCTGCAGGAGCAGAGAGTGGTTGCTTACCGGTATCTGGTTCACCGGAATGATCAGGATACCTGGGAGGAGGTTCGCTTTGCAGGCGTGCGTCATCCGGAGGACCGGGAGGATCATGTGGTTCACAGTGTCGGAGCGTGCTTTGTCGATGTAGACCTGGAGATGCGCAAGACCATCGCTCAGAATCAGGCGCTGCAGGAAGCGCTGAAAGAAGCGGAGGCGGCCAATAAGGCCAAGACCGCATTTCTGTCGAATATGAGCCATGAGATCCGCACGCCGATGAATGCGATCATCGGCCTCGACCGGATCGCGCTGAGTGACCCGGAGATCTCAGACCAGACCAGAGACCATCTGGAAAAAATCGGAACCTCCGCCCACCATCTGCTGAGCATCATCAACGATATTCTGGATATGTCCCGGATCGAGTCGGGGCGGATGACCATCAAGATCGAGGAATTCTCCTTCTCCCGCATGCTGGAGCAGGTCAATACCATTATCAGCGGCCAGTGCAGGGAAAAAGGCCTTCATTTTGAGTGTAAGACAAAGGGGCAGGTCGACCAGTACTACATCGGAGACGATATGAAGCTGCGCCAGGTCCTGATCAACATTCTGGGCAACGCCGTCAAGTTTACTCCCGAGGGCGGCAGCGTCGTTTTTACGATCGAGGACGTGGTAAGGATGGACAGCAAGGCCACGCTGCGGTTTACGATCAGCGATACGGGAATCGGCATGGCCAGAGACTACCTGCCGAAGCTGTTTGAAGCATTTTCCCAGGAGAACCTGTCCGCCACCAGCCAGTATGGAAGCACAGGACTTGGGATGCCGATCACGAAGTGCATCGTGGAACGGATGAATGGCTGCATCGAGGTGGAGAGCGAGAAGGGCGTCGGGACGACCTTTACCGTAACCGTCACGCTGGGCCAGTCGAAGCACGCCATTGCAAAGAGCGGGGACATGGAGCTCCGGCCGCAGGAGATCAGCGTGCTGGTGATCGATAATGACCGGATCGCCTGCGAACATGCGATCCTGATCCTGGAGCAGGTCGGCATCAGCTGTGAGATGGCGCTGTCCGGCAAAGAGGGGATCGAGATGGTCAGGATGCGCCATGCCCGCAGGGAAGATTACAATCTGATCCTTGTGGACTGGAAGATGCCGGAGATGGACGGCGTGGAGACGACAAGACAGATCCGCGCCATTGTCGGAAACCATACGCCGATCATCATTCTGACGTCCTACAACTGGGACGATATTGAAGAGGAGGCCCGCGAGGCGGGAGTCGATACCTTTGCGGCGAAACCGCTCTTTGCGGGAACGGTACTGGATGAGTTCCGGGAGGCTTTCCGAAGGAAAAACACGCAGCTCATGCAAAAAACCGTCGATCTGGCAGGCAGGCGCGTTCTTCTGGCGGAGGACGTGGCCGTGAACGCCGAGATCATGATGATGCTGCTCAGCATGCGGGGCATAGAGGCGGAGCATGCGGAGAACGGAAGGATAGCCGTGGAGATGTTCGCAGGCCATGAGCCGGGATATTATGACGCGGTTCTCATGGATCTTCGCATGCCGGAGATGGATGGTCTTGAGGCGACAAGGGCCATCAGGGAGATGGACCGGGAGGACGCGAAAAAGATTCCTGTGATCGCCCTGACCGCAAATGCATTTGACGAGGACGTCCAGCGCAGTATGCAGGCAGGCCTCAACGCGCATCTGTCAAAACCGGTGGAGCCGGAGATTCTGTTTGAAACGCTTGAGAGCCTGATCGCGAGGTGACAGCATCCCCGAAGCTCAGAACATTCCGCGTTCTGAGCTGCGGGGAAGGGACCGTGAATGGTAACGAAAGGAGATCACAGTATGAAGAAAGCAGCAGGAATCAGAAGACACGGCCTGTATCTCTTTGCGGTGGCTGCGCTGTTTTTCGGCGCTGCCGGGGTAAGGGCGGAGGAAACGGAGGGACTGGCGCCTCCGGAGGAGAGCTACGATACTTTTATCGAAGCGATTCATATGGGACAGACACATGTGTGGAAGCCGTTTGCGGACTATCCGGATCTTCCGGTAACCTATTCCAGTGATAACACCGGGATCGTGACGATCGCTGAGGACGGGACGGTCACGCCGGTCAGCACAGGGGATGCCACGGTCAGCGCTTCGACGCCCCGGACGGATGAGCTGGACGCGGGGGAGGCCGAGATGTACCTCTATGTCCTTCCGGGGGAGGACGGGCTGTATCTTCTGGATACCACCTGTCATTTTTACTATCAGGGCGAAAACTACCAGCCCGGGGAACTGCCTCTGGCAACGGAGCGGGAGCTGTGCCTGACACAGCCGGATCTGAAGATCTTTCTCGAGAAGTATCTGAATCCCTGGGAGGAAAAGCTCGAACCCACGGAGGCGGCGCTGACTGCCATTCTGAACTACGGCGATCAGTATTTCAGCAAAAACAGCCTCTTTGAGGGGTTTGCCAGCAGCTGCGAGAGCGGGAAAACAGACTGGATGCAGCTCCTGCGCAGGAAGGAGGGCCTGTGCGCCTACAACGCCAGCCTGTTCTGCTACCTGATGCATCTGGCGGATCTTCCGTCCATGCAGGTTGACTCTCCGTCCACGGATGTCCGCGGGCACAGCTGGAATCTGATTGAGCACAATGGGTATTTTTATAATCTGGAGGAATACCATTTTCTGCATGAGCCATGGGAGCGCTATGTGATACCGCCCCTTTCCGGGAAAACGGCGGCGTATTTCCCGGGACATATCATCGACGCGCATGCAGTGCATTATCCATATCCGGGAATCCTGGAAGATACCTGGAAGATAGAGGATCTGGGAAGAGACCTTTCCGGGGCTTGCCCGGTGCTGATGTACGAGCGCGGAGAAGACGGGGAATACCAGGTGCGGTTTGAAGAGATCCGCAGGGACCATATTCCGGTATGGTCGGACGGGACTGAGGTGACGCTGGAAGAGATCACCTACAAGAATATGGAAACGGATCTCGATAACGGCCAGTACAACGAGGAGGCGAAGCCCCTGTTTGATGAGGCCAATGCGCTTTTGCGGGAGGATCTCCGCCCTTTGATGGAGGCGGGAAGCCGGTACAGCTCCTGAGTAAAAAACTGTTGCATTATCCGGTCTGATCGGTCATACTTTACTATGCCTTTGTGACTGCTGAACGGAGCATCGGGCATGTGGTGCAGCTGATGCCGTTCAGCCTTTCACCCAAGCGTCCCTTCCCGGAGGAGACGCTTTTTGATGTACAAATGCGGACCCCGGTATCGTAATACAGGGAAATACTGACAGCATCCGTGTTTCCCTGGCTATTATTTCATGACAGATCCTTAGTGAGGAACCCTATGAAAAGACCAAAACTGAAACTGTTACTCGGAATCGTGCTCCTGGTTGTGCTTGGATTTCTGTTCGGCGACTTCCTTCTGATCATTAATACCATCGTGAATGGTGTTTATGATATGAAGGCGCAGGCGGAGAAGATCCAGGCCATGAACAACACTGTGACGAATGTCGTGGAGCTTGGCTCATACGTCAATCTGCAGAAGCTGGATGAATTCACGAAGCGCGTACAGCTTTCATCGGTTGCTGCCAGGGGCTTTGTCCAGAATGAATGGGACGGGAACCCAACCGTCTATAACAACGGATATATTGTGACCGTTTCCGGGGACGAGGTCGAGTATCCGGATGAATATCCGGAAGAGCTGAAGCTTGGTGCGGACACCCTGAATAGTCAGTTCGGGATTGAGTACATTGAGATGCCGGAGGACAGCCTGGATAACGCGCAGGAAGCGTCGGACGCAAAGGACATGCCGGACGCAGCGGCCACGTCATATACAACGTCCATGCCGGAAACAAAAGACGCATCGGACACGAAGGAAGCGTCGGATACGAAGGAAGCGTCGGACACGGCGGATGAGCCGGAAACAAAGGGCGCATCGGACACGAAGGAAGCGTCGGACGGGCAGGACACACAGGAGCATCAGGACGCCGCGGATACGCAGGACACGGAGTCCGAGAAGGGCACAGAGGATACACAGGATGCACAGGACATACCGTCCGCCAGTGACATGAACCGTCTCCTGGACAGGTCTTATGTGGTGGAGTACAGCAAGGTCAGGGACGATACGTTTTATATGGAAAACGAGAAGGCATCCGAGCTGGAAAAGAAAGCTTCCCTCAGCTATGACATGGAAAAAAGCATGGATGCGATCGAGGGCGCGTTCGACACCAGGATCATGCTGATTTCCGATGCGGAAACGGAGGGCGGCAGGCACCCGCTGCTGTACATATCGGAAGCACTGGAGAAATCGGGAGATACTGCTGAGGAATGTGGAATAACCTCGGAGATGCTTGCCATGTCATATGACGGGGACTCTCCCGTGACCGTTGAAACGCTGTCAAACTACTCCGATACACTGAAACAGGGTGATACTGCCTATGATGTTTATATTCAAAGCCTGAAAGGAACCCAGCTTATGGGGTCAGGCGTGCATATTGCATATCTGACCCAAAAGATCCGGAATATCAGGATGACGTACGAGCAGACGGTGGCCGTGCTGGTTGTCTTCTTCATCATCGGACTGATCTTTCTGGTATGGATCTTTTCCGTCTACCGGCTGGTGCGGCATTACCGCCTGAACAACGAGCAGGCAGAAGGATTCCGGCTGGGCAGGATGTTCAAGAAGGCCTTTTCGATGATCGCCATCGGCAGTGTTGTGATGATCATTATAGCGGCTTTATTCCTTTCCCTCTTCCGGCTTTACAATGTGTGCAACACGGTTGAAAAATCTCTGAAAGTTCTGGAGCAGAGAATCAAGGAGAATGATAAGCGGAAAACAAAAACCGTTGAGGAACTGAAGGATACCTATGCGGCATTCGCTGAGGCGATCGCACAGGTTCTGACAGAGAAGCCGGAGCTTGCGACGAAGGAAACCCTGAAGGAATTCAGTGAACTGATCGGCGCGGACTATATCATGATCTTTGATAACAAAGGAAAGGAACTGCTCAGCGATTCCCAGTATGTCGACATGGTTCTCGGCACCACTCCCGAATCTGCCACGTATGAGTTCCGGCGCCTTTTGAAGGGAATTCCTGTGGTAAAGCATGATGTCGTGACAGATCCGGAAACAGGACTGACGCATGCCATGATCGGCGTGTGCCTGAAATCAATCTGGGAGGAGGGCGAATACGGAGCGCTGCTGGTTGCGGTTCCGAAGGATAAAATAGCAACGGACAATCTGGAGTCGACGAACGGGATCATGCAGAGTCTGGTGTTTGACGGAACGCTTGCATTTTCCGTGAATCCAAAGACGCAGATGATCGTGAATGCGAGCGACAAAACGCTGATCGGAAGAAACGCGGTGTCTCTGGGACTGCCGGAATCCGCGCTTAAGGACAGCTTCCGGGACTTCTTCGCCTTCAACGGCATGTCCTGCTACGGCGAAAGCAAGGAGATCGATGAAAAAGTATATTACTATGCCGCGGAACAGTCGCATATCTATAAAAATGTGATCGTCTATTCCGCCATTGCGGCAGCTACGGGGTTCATCCTTCTTTCCGTCCTGATCTTTTTCATGCTGTTCGGTTACAGGAAGCAGTTTGAGCACTGGTCAAAGATCGGGGATGAAATGACGGATCTGTCAGCTCCCGCTCCCCCGGAGGAATCCAAAAACGGTCTGGACTTCATGAAGAATCCCGGAAAGGGATGGGAGCTGACCCTCTCCAAGTATGGTCTGCGGACTCCGATGCATAATGCGATGGTGGCGCTGGAGTTCCTTCTTGTCTCCGCGGACCTGATTCTGGGAATCGTGCTTCTGACGAACGATAAAAGCAACGGCTCTCTGCTGAGCTTCGTGATGTACGGTCACTGGACGAAGGGCTTCAACCTGTTTTCGTTTACAAGCATTCTGATCCTGTTTGCCGAGGTCGTCATCGTGATCTCCATCCTGAAGCTCATCGTCAGCGTCGTATGCTCCGCGGTGGGGCAGAAAGGAGAGACCTTCGGCCGGCTTGCCAATAACCTTCTCACCTACGGCGGAGTGATCGCGTTCGTCTACCTGGCGTTCTATAATCTGGGCTTCAACCTGGGACCGCTTCTTGCGTCGCTTTCCCTCCCGGCGTTTGCCCTTTCCCTGGGCGCAAAGGATCTGATCACGGATATCGTGGCAGGCATCTCCATTGTGTTTGACGGGGAATATAAGGTCGGGGATATCATCGAGGTAAACGGCTACCGCGGCAAGGTGCTGGAGATCGGCGTCCGGACAACCAAGCTTCTGGGCCCCGACAACAATATCAAGATTATCTACAACCGGGATGTCAAGAACGTTCTGAATATGACCAGAGAGAATTCCTGGTACAGCCTGGAAGTCAAAGTCTCAACGGAGAAGGGGCTGAAGGAGATCGAGGCTATCCTGGTGGAGGAGCTTCCAAAGATCGGGGAGAGCATTACGGATATTATCCACGGACCTTTCTACAGGGGAATCACCGCGTTCGGGAGCGGAACCGTGACGCTCCTGATCATGGCAGAGTGCAACGAAGCGGATTACAGCAAGGTACAGCGGGAACTGAATCATGCCATCCATGATCTCCTGGATCAGAATGGGATCGGGATCAAGTAATCAGGAACGGAAAGCAAAGGAAAGAAAAGGAAAGGAAAGGGAGGAACCAAAGACAATGAGAAAACTGCTCGGCATCCTATTGACACTCATTCTGCTTGTGCCGCTGTGCGCCCCGGCTTTTGCCGAAGAGACGGAGGAAGAGCGGGAAGCCGGAATCGTGCTGTCCTCCGGGATAGAGATTGACCGCGGAAAGGCAGCGGAAATCATGGATTCCCTTGGCTTTGAGGAAGAGGCGCAGGACATGGTTGATTCCGTTCTGGCGATTCTCGGCGCTGCCGGCTTTGAGCTGACCGTCTTTGAAGACGGTGCCGTATGCAGACTGTTTCTGAACGGTACGGAGCTGCTGAGCTTTACCGGAGGGAAGACCAGCCAGGGATTTACCATCCTCAGCAGCCTGTTCCCTGACCATGCCCTGGTGATATCGAATTTTATCCTTCATTCAGGGATGGCCATCCATAAACTGTTTTCGAACCTGCTGAATCTGCAGAATGCAGCGAAGGGGACCAAAAAGGAGAAAGCTGCCAGGGCCTCCCTGCCGTCTGCCGGGGAGTTTGTCGATGCGCTGAACCACTGTATCCGGGCGGAAGAGCCGGAAAAGGGAAGCTATGACTGCGGAACGGCCGGCAGCTACAATACCAGGACGGTGATCCGCATCGATACGCGCGCGCTTGTCGATGCGCTGAACGATAAGCTTGCGGAGCTGTCTGACAATAAGGATCTTCTGGCGTTTCTGAGAAAAGCAAGCATAACGGCGGAAGAGCTCTCGCATCTGAGCATCCTTTCGAAGCTGCTTCCTTCCGCTGACATTGCAGTCTATACCAATACGGATCAATCCGGCGGCCGGACCGGAGATGACGCGTACTGCTCGATCGAGGTTACCCTGCCGAAAAAGAACGGGCCATTCCTGTCCGTCGACCTTCAGCGCCGGGAAGACAGTGTCGAAGCGGTACTGAATCTCTCCGGGGGAAAGGAAGACGAAGGCATCCAGGTGTCTGCAGAGTATGTTCCGTATGATGAGGCATCCCATACCGGCAGCTGCTCCGTCGCCGTGAACCTGATGGGAAACTACTTCTGCAATGAGTTCACGATCGTGCCTGATGAGGACGGTGATGTCCTGGTGGCAGCCGATGACCTCTATGTCCTGGATGCAGAGACGCCGCTGGCGGAGGCGGATATTGTGATCCGGCCGGCGGACGGGAAAGCGCCGGACCTGGACACGGAAGGAAAGACAAAAATATCGTTCGAGTCCCTGCTCCGGGAAGGGCGCAGCAAGAAGATCGAAGAACTGGTGAAGAGCATCAGGCAGAATGTACAGGAGATGATCGAAACGGCGCAGGAAGCAGCCTCTGCGGCTTGATCGTTACTATTCACGGTCCCTTCCCCACAGACCGTGAACCGTCTGCGCTGCCGCGCATCCGTCGCTGCTTTGCAGCTTCTGTTCCCGGTTGTGGGGAAGTTCCCGCTTCGCGGCCATGATCTGAGCTTTGTACTGCCGCTTACAGGCAAGCCTGACGC
>CAJOQO010000013.1 GCA_905236545.1 uncultured Lachnospiraceae bacterium | reverse complement strand
CCCGAAGAATAAGCACAGCAAGTCAAGAAGAGATATGAAGCACGCACAGTGGAAGATGGCGGCTCCGACTCTTGTAAAGTGCAGCAAATGCGGCGCTCTCATGAGACCGCATGCCGTCTGCAAGGCTTGCGGAAGCTATAACAAGAGGGAGATCATCAAGGTTGGCGAAGAGGCCTGAGACTGATCTCTTTGTAATTGTTCAGAACCCGTGGATTCCCGCAGGACAGGACAAAGCGCTTAAGCACCGGACGGTTTTTGAGTCTTCATAGGACGGGAAAAGCGCAGCCTTCATAAGGCGGGCAAAAGCGCAGCCTTCACAGGATGGGGATAAGCGCAAGGCGCTTCTGACTGTCTGTCAGGAGGAGCGGGAAGCATTCCCGGAAAGCGGGAACACTGAGCAGTTACACCATTGATAAGCGAATGCAGGGAGGGATTGCCCGGATCGGGCAGTCCCTTCTTTCTTGCCTTTTATATTCTGATATAGTAAACTCTTTTGAGCCGTGGATCGCCAGGCAGAACGGCTGCGGCACAACGGAAACAGAGGAGTAAGGATCTGCCCGCGTATTTCATGGGCGGGCGGGAAGCCCTCATGACAGGCTGAACAGGAATGGATGGAGGAATGCAGAATGGCAGACCGGATTCGGATCGCTGCGGATGCGATGGGCGGAGACCATGCTCCGGAGCAGATTGTTAAGGGCGTTGTTGACGCCGTGAACAGCAGAAAGGATGTATCGGTTATCCTCGTGGGGCGGCAGAAGGGGATAGAGGCATGTCTTCAGAATCTGTCATACCCGGAAGGGACGATCCGTATCGTAGACGCGCCGGACGTGATCGCTACGGCTGACCATCCGGTTGAGGCGATCCGGCATAAGAAGGACTCTTCCATGGTAAGAGCGCTGCAGCTCGTGAAAAACGGTGAAGCGGACGCATTTATCTCCGCGGGCAATTCCGGCGCGGTGGTCGTCGGCGGACAGGGAATCATCGGGAGAATACGCGGCGTTCAGAGGCCGCCCTTCGCTTCCCTTATTCCCACAAAGAGGGGAAGCATGCTTCTGCTGGACTGCGGGGCGAATGTCGACGCCAGGCCCGAGCATCTTGCGCAGTGGGCCAAGCTTGGAACGATCTATATGCAAAGTGTCATGAAGCTCGAACATCCGAAGGTCGGAATCGTGAACATCGGCGCGGAGGAGGAGAAGGGCAACAGCCTTGTGAAGGAAACCTTCCCGCTTCTCAAGGAGATGGACGAAAGGGGAGAGATCACATTTACCGGAAGCTGCGAGGCGAGGGAGATTCCTTTTGGAACCTGTGATATCGCGGTCTGTGACGGATTCACAGGCAATATTGTCATCAAGATGTATGAGGGGACGGGGCAGATGCTCCTGTCAGAGATGAAGAAGGCATTCTTATCCGACATGCGCAGCAAGCTCGGAGCCCTCATGATAAAGAACTCCCTGAAAACGGCGCTTGCCAGATTTGATACGGAACAGTATGGCGGGGCGCCGGTTCTTGGACTGAAGAGCCTGGTGGTCAAGATGCACGGAAGTGCGAAGGCAGGGGAAGTAAAGCGCGCGATTGAACAGTGCGTTGAGTTCTACCATGAAGAGATCGCAGCTAAGATTACAGCGTATATCGAGAATAACAGGCTCTGACCGGCCGGATCGGAGAGCCGCAGGCAGAAACGCAGTTATCCGGCAGATGGCAGATGGAAGCGGAAAGGAGAATCAGTATGGAATTCGAGAAGATGCAGCAGATCATAGCAGATGTTCTGAGCGTGGATCTGGATGAGATTACGATGGAAACGACCTTTAAGGAAGACCTCGGCGC
The DNA here is from genome assembly GCA_905236545.1 of uncultured Lachnospiraceae bacterium. Taxonomy (GTDB): domain Bacteria; phylum Bacillota; class Clostridia; order Lachnospirales; family Lachnospiraceae; genus Porcincola. The sequence goes on along the minus strand of CAJOQO010000013.1, from coordinate 3,632 downwards.
GGACAGCCTGGATGTGTTCCAGATCATCATGGCGGTTGAGGAGGAGTTCAACATCCAGATCCCGACGGAGGAAGCGGAAAAGATCGTCACGGTCGGAGATGCTGTGGAAGCGATCCGGAGCGCGGTCAGCTGAGCTTATGAAAGAGAGACTGAAGGAACTCGAAGAGATCATAGGCGTTTCCTTCCATGACCGTTCTCTTCTTCGGCAGGCGCTCAGCCACAGCTCCTATGCCAACGAGCACAGGGCGCAGGGTGCGCTGGACAATGAGCGGCTGGAGTTTCTCGGGGACGCGGTTCTGGAACTCGTGAGTTCGAAATACCTGTATGAAAGCTGCCCCGATCTCCCCGAAGGGGATCTGACGAAGCTGCGCGCGAGCATCGTCTGCGAGCCGACGCTGGCATTCTGTGCGCGGCAGTTTGGCCTGCCCTCCTTTCTGCTCCTCGGAAACGGGGAGGAGCATACAGGAGGCAGAGGGAGGAATTCGATCGTCTCGGATGCGCTGGAGGCACTGATCGGGGCGGTCTTCCTTGACGCGGGAATCGAAGAGGCGGATGCGTTCATCCGCAGGTTTATCCTGAATGATATCGAGCACAAGAAGCTGTTTTATGACAGCAAGACGATCCTTCAGGAGGTCGTCCAGAGAGAATATCCCGGTGAGGAGCTTGTCTACCGGATCATCGGTGAGTATGGGCCGGCTCACGACAGGCACTTCGAGGCGGAAGCGGTGATCGGATCGAAAACGCTGGGCCGGGGACACGGCAGCGCCAAGAAGAGCGCGGAGATGGAAGCGGCGTACAGGGCTTTGATCGAATTAAAGCAGAGAGGAATCCATGTATCTTAAAAGTCTGGAGCTGCAGGGGTTTAAATCCTTTGCCAACAGGATCGTTCTGCAGTTCCACAACGGAATCACAGGAGTGGTCGGGCCGAACGGCTCGGGGAAGTCGAATGTATCAGACGCGATCCGGTGGGTGCTCGGTGAGCAGTCAGCGAAACAGCTGCGCGGCGGATCGATGCAGGATGTCATTTTTGCCGGCACACAGCAGCGCCGGCCGATGAGTTATGCCTACGTCGCGATCACGCTGGACAACGCGGACCATGCGCTCCCGATCGACTATGAGGAGGTCACGGTCGCCAGGAGGCTGTACCGCTCGGGAGAATCCGAATACCTGATCAATGGAACGGCCGTGCGGATGCGTGATGTGCAGGAGCTGTTTTTTGATACCGGAATCGGAAAAGAAGGCTATTCCCTGATCGGACAGGGCCAGGTAGAGAAGATCCTCAACGGAAAGCCGGATGAGCGCAGGGAGCTTTTCGACGAAGCCGCCGGTATCGTCAAGTTCAAGCACAGAAAGAATGCTGCCGTCAGGAAGCTGGAAAATGAGCAGGCGAACCTTGTCCGCGTCAATGATATTCTCAGCGAGCTGGAGCGTCAGGTCGGCCCGCTGAAGCAGCAGAGCGAGACGGCAAAGATCTACCTCGCCAGACGGGACGAGATGAAGCTGGTCGACGTCAATCTGTATCTGATCGAAAACGACAGGTTTGAAGAGAACCTGAACAGCGCGAAGGAAAAGCTGGATACCGCCGTCCGGGAGCAGGAGAGGGTGAATGAGGAGCTCTCCGGCGCGAAGGCGCGCTATGAAGAGCTGGATGAGGAGATCAGCGGAATCGACAGCGCGATGTACGCTGCGAATGAAGAACTGTCCGGCATCCGGATCGAACGCCAGGAGCATGCCGGCGGCATCGATCGTGCCGAGGACCGGATCCGTTCGCTGGAATCGGGAGAGGAAGAGCTGAAGCTGCGCGGGGAGCGCCTGAAAACGGAGATCGCCCAGAGGCAGGAGCAGCTTGCGTCATCGAAAAAAAGAAGCGCTGACCTGAGGGAGGAGATGCAGGCCCTTTCCGATGAGCAGGAAAAGGCGCAAAGCCAGGTTCAGGAGCTGAATGAGCAGATCGCGGATGTGAATGCGCAGATCGATACCAGCAAGGAACAGATCATCCGGATCCTGAACGAGAGAACCAGCATTCAGACCGGACGCCAGAGAGCGTCCACGATGATCGAGCAGATCGCTGTGCGGGAAGCGGAGCTGAACAGCCGGGAGCTGACCCTGAAGAGCGAGGAGCGCTCCCAGAGCGAGAGCCGGGATACGCTTGACGACCAGAAGGCGGAGGCCATGCGGCAGACAGAGACGCTGCAGGAGAGAAGCAGCCGCCTGTCCGTGGAGCTGGACGAGGTACATGCCCGTTTCCTGGACGGCTCTGATAAGCTGGCAAAGCTGCGGGAGGACTATCAGAGAGAGTCCTCACGCTTCGATACGCTGCGCGCGATTACGGAGCGCTACGAGGGCTACGGCGGATCGATCCGCCGCGTGATGGAGCAGAAAGACCGTGTCCCCGGGATCCTCGGAGTGGTCGCGGATCTGATTCAGACCTCGAAACAGTATGAGCTTGCCGTGGAGACGGCGCTGGGTGGGAGCATCCAGAACATCGTCACATCCGATGAGCAGACAGCGAAGCGGATGATCGCCTTTCTGAAGGAGAACCGTTTCGGGCGTGCGACCTTCCTGCCCCTGACCGCGATGAAGAACAGCCGTGAGCTGCGGGAAAAGAGCGTCCTGAACGAGGAAGGCGTGATCGGGCTTGCTTCCGATATCGTCACCTGCGAGGATCGTTTCCGGGATCTGGCCCTGAACCTTCTGGGCAGAACCGTGGTGGTTGAGAATATAGACCGGGCAGTCGGGATCGCCAGGAGGTACCACTACAGTCTCAGACTCGTAACCCTGGACGGAGAGCTGCTCAGCCCCGGCGGATCCATGACCGGAGGCGCATTTAAAAACAACAGCAACCTGCTCGGGAGACGCCGTGAGATCGACGACGCGAAGAAGAAGCTGGAGCGGATGAAGAAGCAGCTCGACGCGCTGAACACGCAGGTTGAGGAAGACCATACGAGAAGAAACCGTCTCAGGGATGAGATCGCTGCCGTGTCCGGCCTGATGCAGAAAAATGAATTCGATCTCAGCTCTCTGCGCCAGAAGATGAAGGATCTGTCCGGCCGGATGATGGAGACGAAGACTGCCCGTGACCAGATCGCCGCGGAGCGGGAAAAAATCGCTGAGGACCGGAGAAAGCTCGAGGGAGAAAAGGCCGAGACCGGAGCGGATCTGGAGAAGAGCGATGCCTCCGAGAAGGCGGAGAATGACCGGATCGATTCCCTGCAGGCTCAGCTGGAGGAGCTGAACCGGAAGCTGGCCGGGGCCGACGATACCCTGTCCGGGATCCGCATGAAGATCGCGGGGTATACACAGGAGATGAGCTTCCTTTCCCAGAACCTGAGCCGTCTGTCGGGCGAGGTGGAAAGCCGCAGGCGGGAAGAGGAAGAGATCAGGGACAGGACTGAGCACGGCCTGGAGGAACGGGAGGAGATCCGTGAAAAGATCGCCCGCCTGAAGGAAAGCATCGCCCTGACGAAGCAAAGAGAAGAAGAGACCGCTGCCAGGATCACGAAGCTGAATGAGGAAAAGGAAGGAAAGATGACGCTCCGGAAGTCCTTCTTTGACCGGCGCGAAGAGCTCAGCAGCGAGATCTCGCGGCTTGACCGAGAGACCTTCCGCCTGGAGGAGCAGCTGAAAAAGCT
>CAJOQO010000012.1 GCA_905236545.1 uncultured Lachnospiraceae bacterium | reverse complement strand
GCTGTGGCCGGCGCACAGAGCGAGAGCACGGTGCCACAGAGCGAGAGCACGGTGCCACAGAGCGAGAGCACGGCTCCACAGAGCGAGAGCGCGGCACCGGAAGATACCGGGCAGCAGGCGGCGGAGCAAACAGAGGCGGAGACAGAGTCTGAGACGGAGGAAGGGACAGAACCTCTGACGGAGGCACAGACTGAGCCGGAGCTTCCCTCCGCGTCGGAGGTGATCGACCCTGCGCAGATTCAGGCGATTCTGGAAAAGGAGTCAACTGCCTATGCCTCTGAGGTCTATGTCTATGACCTGAAGCATGACAGCGAAGCGGCGCTGAATGACTGTACGGAGCCGATGTATGCTTCCGCCCTGATCACGGTGCCGATCCTGTATACAGCAGCGCATCTCATCGACGAGGGAGCCATGACGCTGGATGACCCGGTCACCTATGTCACATCGATCGGGGGAAGAGGAGAGCTGACTACAGAGATCCGGGACGGACGGGAGTTTCCGCTGTCCTTCTATCTGCAGACGATGGTCAACTACTCGGACAACAACTGCATCAATATCCTGATTGACCATATCGGCCTGGATACGATCAATTCCACCTGCCAGGAGGCCGGTTATACTTCGGTTAACATGGAGCGGGGGCTTGTCGCCGGCGATCCGGGCGGACTGGACAACTATATCAGCGCGAAGGATGTCACCATGATGGTGAAGGAGCTGTATACCGGCGCATTTTCCTCGATCGGGACTGACTTTATGAGAACCTTTTTCCACATCAGCGAGGGGGACAGCCTTCCGACGCTTGTCGGCCTGGCGCCGTCCCTTGCGGACGCATCTGCTGTTCTGAATCAGAATGGCCATGGCATGACCAGGTATAATGAGACGGCTGTCATAGAGGATGGCGGCGCGGTCTACATCCTGACCATCATGCTGTTCGGGGACAGCGGGATGGTTTACAGCCCGGCGGTGACGGATGTCGCGGAGTATGTCGCGGCCTCTATGGGCGGGTGAAGCCCTGCACCGCATACAGTGATAAAACGGTTCCTGTTCACGGCCGGTCTGAGTCTTTAGTCTTTGTACCTGACGCGTCAGGCTTGCCTGCAGGCGGCAGTACAAAGCTCAGATCAGGCCCGGGGATCGTAACATAAAACGTGAGACAATCAGACAGGAAGGAGCGCCAATGGGGAATGTCCGCCGAATATTCGTCGAAAAGAAAAAAGCCTTCGCAGGACAGGCGAAGGATCTGTGCCGGGAACTGCGCGGTTATCTGGGCCTGGAAGGACTGACACAGGTACGGATCCTGATCCGGTATGACATTGAGAATCTTCCGGATGATGTCTATGAGCAGGCGAAAAATACGGTGTTCTCCGAACCGCCGGCAGATGATCTCTATGAGGAAAGCTTTCCGCTGGAAGGCGGAGAGAAGGTATTTGCGGTGGAGTACCTGCCGGGGCAGTTTGACCAGCGGGCCGACAGCGCGGTTCAGTGTGTGCGCCTGCTCAATGAGACGGTGGAGCCTCTGATCCGCACCGCGTTTGTCTACGTCCTGAGCGGGCAGGTGAACGAGAATGAGCTTGCCATGATCCGGCAGTACTGCTGCAATCCCGTGGATTCGAGAATCGCAGGCACCAAGAAGCCGGAGACGCTGGAACAGCGGTTTGAGGAGCCGGAGGATATCAGAAGCTTTGACGGCTTCTGTACGATGGACGGGGAGTCCTTCCGCGCTCTGTATGATTCTCTTTCGCTTGCGATGACTTACCGTGACTTTTGTTTTATCAGAGACTATTTCCGCACGCTGAGGAGAGATCCGACTGTGACGGAGATCCGTGTTCTGGATACCTACTGGTCCGATCACTGCCGCCATACGACGTTTTCAACGGAACTGAAGAAGATCCGGATCGATGAAGGGGCTTTCAAAGAGCCTCTGGAGGCGGCTTTGGAAGAATACCTGGCGGACCGGGCGGATGTGTACGGAAGCCGCGCGAAGGAACAGGCCGCGGCCGGAGCCGGAGAGGAAGGGGACAAATATGTCTGCCTGATGGACCTTGCGGTTCTTGGCGCGAAGAAACTGAAAAAGGACGGTCTGCTGGAAGACCTGGAGGAGACGGATGAGATCAATGCCTGCTCCATCGTTGTTCCCGTCAGAATTGACGGACAGCGCCAGGAGTGGCTGGTTCCGTTTAAAAATGAGACGCACAATCATCCGACGGAGATCGAGCCTTTCGGCGGGGCGGCTACCTGTCTGGGCGGCGCGATTCGCGATCCTTTGTCCGGAAGAACCTATGTCTACCAGGCGATGCGCGTGACGGGTGCGGCGGATCCGAGAGCTTCCATGGAAGAGACGAGGAAGGGGAAGCTGCCCCAGAAGAAGCTGGTGCTCGAAGCGGCCCGCGGATACAGCTCCTACGGCAACCAGGTTGGCCTGGCGACCGGCTATGTGAAGGAGATCTACCATCCTGCCTATGCGGCGAAGCGCATGGAGATCGGTGCGGTCATCGCCGCGGCGCCCCGGGAAAATGTCATCAGGGAGACTCCGGGACCGTCGGATGTGGTGATCCTGCTGGGCGGAAGAACGGGAAGAGACGGGATCGGCGGCGCGACCGGCTCTTCGAAGGCACATACGGCAGCTTCGATCGAGACCTGCGGCGCGGAAGTCCAGAAGGGAAATGCGCCGACGGAGCGGAAGATTCAGCGCCTGTTCCGCCGGAAGGAGGTATCGAGGCTGATCCGCAAATGCAATGATTTCGGCGCGGGCGGCGTCGCGGTTGCGATCGGAGAACTGGCGGACGGACTGAGAATCAACCTTGACTGCGTACCGAAGAAGTATGCCGGCCTGGATGGCACGGAGCTGGCGATCTCGGAATCACAGGAGAGAATGGCAGTCGTCGTGGCGAAAGAAGACGTGGATGCATTTCTTTCCTATGCTGCCGAAGAGAACCTGGAAGCGGTTGTGACGGCCGTGGTGACGGAAGAACCCCGACTGATCATGACATGGAGGGGGAAGACGATCGTAGATCTGGAACGCTCCTTCCTGAATACCAACGGGGCGCATCAGGAGACGGATGCGCGGATCGTGATGCCTTCGGGAGAGAATTATTTCAGGAAGGTGCCTCTTGACGGGGAGCAGGCCGGCGCCCTGCTGAAGGAGAAGCTGTCCGGACTGAACGGCTGCTCCCAGAAAGGCCTGGTGGAGATGTTCGATTCCTCCATCGGAGCGGCGAGCGTGCTGATGCCCTATGGCGGGAAGTATCAGAGAACGCAGACACAGGTGATGGCGGCGAAGCTTCCGGTGGAAAAGGGAGAGTGTGACACTGCGACGCTCATGGCATATGGATTTGATCCGTATCTGTCTTCCTGGAGTCCGTTTCACGGCGCGTCATGGGCCGTGCTGGAATCTGTGGCCAGGATCACGGCTGCGGGAGGCGACTGGAAGAAGATCCGTTTCACGTTCCAGGAATACTTCGGGAAAATGACG
>CAJOQO010000011.1 GCA_905236545.1 uncultured Lachnospiraceae bacterium | reverse complement strand
GGGGGCTTCTGGAGCATTCGCATTCCTGGAGCCGGACCTGGGACGGCGTTACGTTTGCCCGTTACAATGCGGAGTATCTGAAGCGTGATTCCGTGAACGATCAGGAGGAGAACCGAACGGAAACGGAAGATGCAGGCGGTGGCCTTGCGGCCTTTCTGACCGGTGGCGCAGACAAAGACACAGGGAATCTGGAGCCGGATCATTTACAGGAGAAAAGGGAGAGTCCGGCCAGGGACACGGAAGCATACACAGAAGCATACAAAGAAGCAGCCAAAGAAGCAGCCAAAGAAGCAGCCAAAGAAGGGAACGATGACAGGAAATGGCTTGCCGGCGTCGGCCTGGACCGGGATGGCAGAATCACAAGGGAAGGATTCGGAAGGATCGATCTGGATACGGCAGCCGAAGACCGGGAGATTCTGGTTGGAGCCGCGGTTATGAACCCATATACCTGGGAAACGGTAAGCGTCAACTGTCCGGATGAGAAGGGACACATTTCATTTTTGGTTCCGGAGGGTTCCTACTGGTTCAGCCTTTGCATCGGCCGCGGAGGTCCGAGTCAGACGGAATACATGCCTTACACGAAGGCAGGAGTCTATGGAAAGATGGATGCTTATACGATGTTTGGAGAAGTGGAAGTAAAGGCCGGCGAGAGTACGGTACTGCCTTTTGCGGATGTCCCCTGACCGGCAGTGCCATGCCTGGTATACCGAATCGTAATCACAGGAAACGAAGAAAGGAAATACGCTTCCTGTAACAGGATGCAAAGGGCATCCCATGACAGAATCTTTCATCTTAACAGTTACCGGGAGGAGAAAAATGAGAAGATCAGGAAGATACGCGGTATTCGCGGCAGCAATGGCGATGATGACAGCGATGACAGGACAGGCGGCTGACATCGGAGATTTTCTGACAGGCGGCACCGGCGGGCAGGACAGCGGCGTGTATACATCTTCGGCAGAGGACAGCGGCATGTACACATCTTCGGCAGAGGACAGCGGCATGGATACAGCTCCGGCAGAGGATGGCAGTGAATACGCATTCCCGGCTTACGATGACCGGACCGCGCAGAACCCGAATGCGGAGCTGACGGGAGCGGCAGCCTCCCAGGAACTGAATATGATCACCTGCACGGACAGCCAGACCGGGATCAATGTAGCCCGGGCGGTAGTGCCGGAGGGCTACACTGTAAACAGTGAGACAACCTGGTGCGGACCGGTAGCCAGTCCGGACTATCCGGCATCGGTGTTCATCGACGCTGTCTCGCCGGACGGAAGCATCGAGCTGACATACGAATCGCCGCTCCAGTTTCTGCAGATTGTGAATGCCACCGTAAACGGGAGACAGTTCCAGATCCACCAGGACTGGACAGTCAACACGGATCTGTTCACGATGATGCTGACCTACATGACAGCGCCGGAGTACTGCGATTATGTCTCGATGAACTGTATGCCGGGAACCACCGATATGACATTTCTCTCAGAGAAGGAGATTCCGCAGGAATCCCTGATGCAGCTGGATCAGCTCAGTCAGCAGAAGATGGAAGAATACAACCGGATGCTATCCGCTGCGCAGGGCCTTTCTGTGGATGGCGTGGAGATGACCGTTGCGGAGCGCACCTACCGTTATACGGATCCGTCGGGAAAACCGAAGATCCTGGTGGTGTCCTGCGCAGGGGAAGCGGCACAGCTTCAGCAGACAGTTCCGGGCTATGGATATGGATCAGGTGAGACAGGCGTCACCAATCTGATCTGGGGCATTCCGGGACGCTATTGCCTGATGGTGGACGAGGACCGGTATGAGGAGGGAATGACGGTATTCGAGTCCTTCTGCAACAATACTACGATCAGCGACCAGTTTAAGCAGGCGATGTCGGAACTCAGCCAGGTGATCCTGCAGGCCACACTGCAGGCGAACACGGGATCCATGAGTTCACAGAGCAGTTATGTGCAGGACACCTTCTCCTCAGAACTTGGAGGGACAGATGATTCCTATTCCGCCATAGATGCGTGGGATGATGTGATCATGGAGCGCAATGACTACACCCTGTCGAGCGGCGACAGTGTGAAGGTGGACACATCCTATGATTATGTTTACGAGCTTTCTGACGGCGGTGTCTATGCGACCAACAGTGCGCTGGACGAGCCGGCGGGCGGGACGCTTCTGTATGCGAACTGAGGTTACTATTCACGGCCGATCTGAGTCTTTGTATCTGACGCGTCAGGCTTGCCTGTAAGCGGCAGTACAAAGCTCAGATCAGGCCCG
>CAJOQO010000010.1 GCA_905236545.1 uncultured Lachnospiraceae bacterium | reverse complement strand
CCCGGACGCCCGATCGCAGTCGGCAAAGAGCTCAGCCGGAGTGGGCTACAGGTTTGCGATGGGGAAGCCATCCGCAGGCCGGGGCTGAAGAATCAGCGTCTATGCGGAAGCCATCCGCAGGCCGGGGCATACGTTACAGGTCAGAGTGTGACCTGCAACGATCAGTGCTTCCACTTCTCCAGAAGCGCCAGCTTTGACTGATAATAATCCCACATCCGTCTGGCATCCTCTTCCACCAGCGTCCCCTTATCGTACAGTCCCGCCCTGGTTTCCATATGATGAAGGAACTCGTGCCGGACCGTTTCCCGGATTCTGTTCCGGTATACCGGTTCCGATGCCTCACCGAGTGTCGCGGTAAACGATCCGTAATACAGAATGATCCGCCTCCCGAAGACCGGATCCACGGAGTAGGTTCCAAGGATATACAGATCATCCGCCAGTCTGTCCGGATGCAGATACACATCAGAATCCACCAGAACGCCGCCGTCCAGTTTCTCATGGACATACTCCGGCAGAAGATCCACCTCTTCTTTCACGATTCTGGAAAAGTCATCAAACGTAATCATACTCATTCAAAAGATACCCGGAAAAGCCGCAGATCCGATTCTCTCCTCCCGGATGCGTCACGAGGTCCGCCATGCACTCTTCGTCATGAATCCGGTGTCGTTATCTCATAGCATACGGTAACGTTCGCTTCCACCTCTGCTGTTCCAACCGTAAAGTCCAGGCTCCCGGCGCCGGTATCCGCTGCTGCCATAACCATATCATTTTCGATACTCTTCTCTCTTCCGCGGAGCGAATCGTTTTGATATTCTTCCTGGGCGCTGAACCTGCCCGTAACTTCGGCCATCTCCGCCTCCGCAAGAGTCTCTGCCTTCTGTCTTGCCTGCAGCATCGCCTTTCCCAGGGCCTCATTGTAGGCAGCATCATATTCCGAATAGAAAACCGTGATTCCATCAATCTGATTAACGCCGTTCTCTGAAAGAACCTGCAGATACTTTCCGACTTCATCAACGCTGATTTCATCTGCTGACATGGCGATCTGACCGCGGTAGCCAACGATCTTCTCTTCCTCCGAAGAGTAATCATAGTCGGTATACAGCTGGATCCCGGCAGTCTGGAAATTCTCCTCCGGAAGTCCCGCCTCAAGCAGGGCCTCTTTGACTCTGTTTGCATTGTCAGTAATGCTCTTCTGAACGGCCTCTGCTTCCTTTCCCTCCCCGGTAACCGCGAAAGAAACTGTCGCAAGGTCCGGCACCACCGTCACTCTCCCCTTTCCCTGAACCGTGATGGACGGTGTCAGATCTTCCGCGAAAGACGCCCCGGGAAAAAGAAACAGGAAAAGCACCGCCAGCATCATTGCTTTTTTCATACTTTCCACCTCATCCTTTCGTGAAAACATCTCTTTCAGGATTATCTCTGCTGCCAGAATAAAACTGCCAGAACAAGCTGCCAGAATGAAACTGTCAGGACAGATTTGCCTCAAACCTGTCAAACGTCGGCATCTCTACGCCGTCGATCCTCCATTCCCTGTCTTCTTTAATCATCGTCAGTTCGATGGTTCCCTCGATATCATCCTGTTCGGTAATATATTGAAACCCGACGATCCCCTTTGCAGACTCTGTTCCCTTCAGAATGTCCCTGACAGTCCATTCACAGTCAGCAAGTCGGTTGATCAGGTAGGAAACTTTATTGCTCCCTGTGAGAAGATCTATCCCGCTGGAGAAGGATCTTATCCTTTCGACCTTGTTCTGCGCATCTTCGGTGAGGTAAGGCTTCAGGCCTTCGATCCCCGAAGTCCTCACATCCTTAATCGCATTCTCAATTACATACTCCGGACTGATTTTCTTCATAAATGTAAGTGCCATATGTTCCTGTCTCCTTTCCTGTAGAGAATTGCCCACATATGCCGGGCAACGCCTTCTGCGGCAGCAGATTGCTCACAGATCCATGAGATGAGCCGTATTTCCCATGGATCCGCATGCGTTGATCCTGTCAGATCCCCACTTTTGTCGTCCCGCCCAGAAAAGTCGGAAGACTCTTCCCTGTTTTTCTCCAGTAACGATATTCTGCAGTCGCCGTAAAAAGAACATCTCCGGACGAGTTCAATGCGGTCTCAAAGGAATCCTGGATCACATTGATGATGTAGCCCACGCCAACCATTGCCATGGCAGTATCCTGCGAAATACCGAAAAGAGAGCATGACATCGGGATCAGCAGCAGGGAACCGCCCGCTACGCCGGAAGTGCCGCAGGCTGCCAGTGTGGAAAGCAGGGAAAGCACAATTGCGGAAGGAATGTCCACATGAATCCCGACGGTATTGGCCGCCGTCATCGTCATAATCGTGATTACGATCGCCGCACCGTCCATATTGATGGTCGAACCCAGCGGAATGGTAACCGAATAGATGTCCCGATCCAGTCCAAGCTTCTCGCAGAGCGCCATGTTAACCGGAATGTTGGCCGCGGAAGACCGCATGAAGAACGCCATAAACGCACTCTCCCTCAGGCAGCGCAGCACCAATGGATAAGGATTGGTGCGGATGGAAAGGAAAACAAGGAGCGGATTCAGGACAAAAGCCACTACAAGCATCGTTCCAACCAGAAGAAGAAGAAGCTTCCCGTAGTCAATAAAGATGGACAGGCCGCTCACTGAAATCGTTTCATAGATCAGGCCCATGATTCCGAAAGGCGCAAGAGCAATAATCCATCCCACCAGCATGGAGACCGCATCCGCCAGATCCACAATTACCTTCCTGGTTACATCTGAGGCAAGTTTCTTGAAGATGAGCCCCAGAAGCACCGCCCAGAACAGAATGCTGATATAATTGGCATTTGCCAGAGAAGCCACCGGATTTCCTACCATGGAAACGATCAGGTTCTGAAGAACCTCCCCGACTCCGGAGGGAGCGGCACTCACATCCGCACTCCCGGCCAGCTTCACGGTAAGCGGAAAAAGAAAACTTGCTGCTACTGCTACGATACCCGCCAGCAGCGTAGACAGAAGATAAAGGGAAATAACAAACCCGAAGCGCTTGTCAAAGCCTGTGTTTCCCTGCGTCAGCGATGAAATGACCAGCACAAAAACAAGGATTGGCGCAATCGCCTTGAGCGCTCCGACAAAGATGGTTCCAAGCAGAGGAATCACTGGCAGACCCGGTATGATAAGCCCGAGAACCGTCCCGATCGCAAGACCGATAATGATGCGTAGGATCAGGCTTGTATCATTGTATTTCCTGATGAATTTACTCATAAACTGATCTCCTTCCTTCTTCTATGAATCAATTCTGCCCTCACTCCCGTTCACACTCCTGATATTCCTTTTCATTATAATCGATCTTCCAGATATTTCCATAGATGTCCCGCATCGTCCGAAGGAATCTTCCCCTGCCTGATAGAATCAGTGTTTCCTTAGAACATGGATGCGCCATCACGCCCGGGTACAAAAAACTCCGGGGCGTGATCATTCCCACACTCCCGGAGAATCGTTATGAAACAATATCTGATCGATAAAGAACGCCATCTTACCAGGTCTGAGATTCGGCAGTATTCTCCTCCGCTTCATTCACAGTATTCTCTTCGACTGTTTCTGCTGCTTCAGCTTCAGCTTCCTGCACGGCAATGTCTTCAAAGACTTCATCTGCTGCAGTTTCTCTCACATCATTGTCTTCCTCGATTTCTGCTGCTTTGGCCTTTTTCCTGGTTCCGGTCTTTTTCCCGGTTTTCGTTCCGGTCTTTTTTCCGGTTTTGGTTCCGGTCTTTTTCCCGGTTTTGGTTCCTGCGGTTTTCTGCGCAGCTCTGGTTCTGGGCTTCTTTACTTCCTCTTCCTCTTCCTTTTCCTTTTCTTCCGCTTCGGCGCTGTCTTCAGCACTCTCCTTTTCTTCCTCTGTCTGCGCGGACTCATCCTCCTTCTTTTCCATCGCTTCTGACACCAGATCGAAGAACTGCTCCTGTCCCTGGATGAAGAAGTCCATAACGGAAGCCGCCTGCTCCATATAATGTTCAAACGCCATGATCTGGAATTCCTTCATCCATTCCATAAAAGCTTTCGGGGATATGGGAAGCACCTGTAAAAAAGGCGGCAGGGAAGAAACATCATCCGGCAGAGAATCTGCAAACGTATCCTGCAGCTTCATCCTGTAATCGAACTGCTTCTTCCACTGCTCCCTTCTGTTATCCATGGTATACTTCTTCCTGTCGGTTCTCTGCTTCCAGGCGCTCTTCACCGTGGACTTGATGTTTTCTTTCTGCATATTGTTCTTTCCCTCCTCTGCGGCACTGTTCTTATTGTCAAACATCGGAAACGCCCCTTTCTGGAGCATCTGCATCATTTCCTTATAGTTTTTCTTACCCAATCTTGTTCCTCCTTTCCATACACTTTAAATCTTTGCAGCCAAGTACATGCCTGAAAAGATTATAGCATAGATCAGACCATACCGGGTATGCCGCAGCATACAAATTTGCTGCAGTTTTTTATTCTTTTTATTCTTTTTTTAGCCCTCCTCCCGTTTCCTTCGTATGTATAAGCAGACCGGCAATCAACCGGTACAAAACAAAACCGAAAGAGCCAAAGGAGGAAAAAGTCATGGCGGATAGAATTATCATTGACGGACAGGAACTTGAGAATGTAACCGGTGGAACGGCCGGTTCCGGATACAATATGACGGTCGGTGACTGCGGCGGCGGATATCTTGCACTGAGACCGCAGCCGGTATGGGATCAGTATCATGAGATTGCTCAGCTGTATCCGGGATACACAGTTTCCACCTACGGTGCAACAACCCCTGGAACCGGCCTGAATGGTGTTCCCTGCTCCTACACTTATGTTTGCTGGAATGGAAACTGGGGCTGGGCGAACAGCGCATTCCTGAGATAAGTCATACAACATCTTTCTGCAACATAAAAGCGGCGGGCTGGTTTTCCGGCCCGCCGCTTTGTTATCCCTTTCTCCTCTTTCCGGCCTATTTTGAAAGCAGGTCAATCGCTTCCATCTCATCGTCCGTAAATGCCGTATTTTCAGCAGCTCTAACATTGGCAAGAATCTGCGCAGGCTTTGATGCCCCGACCAGAACCGATGTAACAGCCCCGTGATGAAGCAGCCACGCAAGTGCCATTTCCGCCAGAGTCTGGTGCCGGTTCGCCGCAATCTCATTCAATGACTGCAGTTTCTCTACCTTCTCCGGAAGAATCTCGTCTTCATGCAGAAAACGTCCGTCTGTGCGGACACGGCTGTCCGCCGGGATACCGGAGAAATACCGGTCTGTCAGAAGACCCTGCGCAAGAGGTGAGAAGGTGATCAGACCCTTCCCCAGCCTTTCTGTCGTCT
>CAJOQO010000009.1 GCA_905236545.1 uncultured Lachnospiraceae bacterium | reverse complement strand
CTTTCTCATCGCATGTCTTCGTTCTCTTTATTCTGCTTTTCATTCGGGCTGCGCTTCATGATCTCCCTGAGATATGCCTCGAAGATGGCCCTGCGAACCCGTACCATTTTGCCGATTTTGTAGACGGATCCTGCCTCCCTGGCCATGCGTATCATCGGCTTTTCATTCAGTTGGTAATACTCCATTCCGTCACGGAGAGTAATAAAGTCATGTCTGAGCATCTCTACATCAACATCATCAATTTGATCTGAAAACCTCCATATACATCCGCTCATCTGGTATACCTCTTCCCACTAATCAGCGTGCTCTTCTCCCGGAACTGTTCCAGATACTCATCGAAGATTCCTCTGTCAATCAGTACGGTAGAGTCAATCCGCACTATAGCGCCCGCCTTTCCCGCCAGCTCCAACAGCTTCTTATGGGACATGCTATAGATGATCTCCGCCTCTTTATACCGGAGATACTGTTTCCGAAGCTTCCTTGCCCCGTCCCGGATCTCAGAGCGCCTTTCCAGGTCGTAATACTCCCTCTCCGGTGTTCGGAGCCACTGGCTGTATTCCTGTCTATCTTCCATGTAGTTTTCCTTTCCGTTCTTTGACAAAAGTGACGATACAGGGTTTCATTTACAGAATCATCCTCTCGCTGCGAGCCACGGACACCTCGTGTCTCGCAGCTACACGCAAAAAAGGCACCTCTCAGGATAAAACTCCTGAAAGGTGCCTGTATTGGCAACAGGTGCTTCTATTACTGTAAAATCGACAACTATTCATCACCATGTATCATTCATCGTGATGCATTGCAGATTTGTTGTCAGTTTGTTGTCAAAACTCTTTTCCGACCCCGAAAACCCGCATGGTTGCGGCATTTATTCCTTGAGTGACTTCATCGTCGGGAAGAGTAAAACATCGCGAATGGCTGCGCTGTCGGTGAGCAGCATGACCAGCCGGTCGATACCGTAACCGATGCCGCCGGTCGGAGGCATACCGATCTCCATCGCGTGAAGGAAGTCTTCATCCGTATGGTTCGCTTCCTCATCGCCTGCTTCGGCAAGGGCATCCTGCGCCTTGAAGCGTTCTCTCTGATCGATCGGATCATTCAGCTCGGAATAAGCGTTGCACATCTCCCTGCCATAGATATATAACTCGAAACGCTCCACAAGAGAAGGATCGTCAGGTTTTCTCTTGGTCAGCGGAGAGATCTCCACCGGATGATCCATGACAAATGTCGGCTGGATCATTTTTTCCTCGCAGAATTCGTCAAAGAAGAGATTGATAATATCGCCTCTCCTGTGGTGATCCTCGTACTCGACGCCCTTCTCATCAGCCACTGCCTTCGCTTCTTCATCGGTTCTGATGGCAGTGAAATCGACACCCGCGTATTCCTTCACCGCATCGATCATGGTCATGCGGCGGAATGGGCTTTCCATATCGATCTCGCATCCCTGATAGGTGATCCTGGCGCTGCCGCAGATCGTGTTCGCCAGATGACGGAACATAGACTCAGTCAGTTCCATCATGCCATTGTAATCCGTGTAGGCCTGGTAGAGTTCCATCAGGGTGAATTCCGGATTGTGCCTGGTATCTACTCCTTCGTTGCGGAAAACCCGGCCGATCTCATAGACGCGCTCCAGCCCGCCGATGATCAGCCGCTTCAGATAGAGCTCCAGACTGATACGAAGCTTGACATCCTCATCAAGCGCATTGTAATGCGTCTCAAACGGACGGGCGGCAGCACCTCCCGCATTGGGCACAAGCATCGGCGTCTCGACTTCCATGAAGCCGCGCCCGTCCAGAAATCTGCGGATCTCACTGATGATCCGGGAACGCTTCATAAAGGTGTCTCGCACCTCAGCGTTCATGACCAGATCCAGGTATCTCTGGCGATAACGGATATCCGTGTCCTGCAGTCCATGAAACTTTTCCGGAAGCGGAATCAGATTTTTGGACAGGAGCGTCAGCCCGGTAACATGGACGGAAATCTCTCCCATCTTCGTGCGGAAAACGGTTCCCTTCACGCCGACGATATCACCGATGTCCATCTTCTTGAAGGCCTTGTACGGTTCCTCGCCGATGCTGTCCCGCGCGACATAGATCTGGATGTTGCCGAAGCGGTCCTGCACATTGGCGAAAGACGCCTTGCCCATCACGCGTTTGCTCATCATACGGCCGGCGATGGAGACTTCCTTTCCTTCCAGCTCTTCAAAATGCTCTTTGATCTCAGGCGCATGATGAGTCTGGTCGTAGGTCGTAATAACGAACGGATCCCGCCCCTGCGCCTGAAGATCCGCAAGCTTCTCACGGCGTACCTTCAGCAGCTGGTTCATATCCTGCTGCTGACCCTGATTGTTTTTCCTGTTCTGTGTATTCTGGTTCTGCTCTGCCATTTACGTCATACATCCTTTCTGTCGGCATCCCGGGACGGCCAGGCCTGCTCCGCCCATGTTCTTTCTGCGGCAGCCCGGGGCTGGCGGTTCTCCCGTCCAGGATCCTACGGCGATCCGGGGCTGGCGGATGGTTCAGGCAATCGGATGCTCGACGCTCACGATTGTGTAACGAATCTCTCCCTCCGGTGTCTCCACGGTTACTTCCTCACCGGCATGCCTGTGCATCAAAGCGCTTCCGACCGGTGACTCGTTGGAAATGCGCCCTTTGAGGCTGTTCGCCTCGGATGCGCCTACGATATCGATATCCATGTCGTAATCGGTTCCGGCTTCGCGGATCGTCACACGGCTGCCGATATTGATGCTTCCGTCGTCCGGATGCTCGTCCATCACAACTGCATTCTTCAGGATCCCTTCGATCTCAACGATACGCGCCTCGATATCTCTCTGCTCATCCAGTGCCGCATCATATTCCGCATTTTCACTCAGGTCTCCCTGGGCTCTTGCCTCCTTGATCTTCTCCGCGATCTCTTTTCTGGCGTTAACCTTCAGATCCTCCAGCTCGGTCTGAAGCTTCTCGTATCCTGACTGTGTCAGGAGTCTCTTACCCTCTTCCATAACTGAAACCCCTTTCGAACGAATCATTTTTCCATATCCCTAAATTGTCCGCTTCCTTTTCGAACGGCCGCAACAGGTTTTCCATAAAGAAATGCGTCTGGCGCCGTCACCCCTGATCCGGTATGTTATGCGCCTGACGCTGTTCTTTTGTAATGATTCAGCAGCCTCTGGAATTGCTCATGATCCAGTCAGATAAGCCTGCTTATCTGGCGGATCTCAGCAATTGAGATTCTGAATCGTTACGTTTTTTTAGCGTTTGCACCCGTGTTCCTTCTCCGTATCCTTTGCAGGAAGAAGCAAAACTCCAATCCGATATCCTGATTGCAAATGGTACGGAAGCGGTACACTAAAGCCGAATTATAGTTTATGCATCAAGCAAAGTCAATAAATTTCTAAGGTCGTCCATCGTCCTGATATTGTTGGAAAGCGCGCGTAATCTCGAGGAGTTCGGGTATCCGGCAGTGTACCACGCGACGTGTTTGCGCATCTTCCGTATGCCCGTGTATTCCCCGTCCAGAGCTACGGTCATCTGCGCATGGCGAAGGATCATCGTCTTAAGCTCGCCGGCGGAAACGCGGTTCGGGACAGGCGGCAGGTCCGGGGCGGATGGCAGGTTCGGGACGGCCTCCAGGATCCTGCGAAAGATCCAGGGGTTTCCGCGGGCGGCGCGCCCGACCATGACCGCGTCGCAGCCGGTCTGCTCCAGCATGGCACGGGCGCTCTCCGGTCCGGTCACATCCCCGTTTCCAATAACGGGAATCTTCACCGCTTCCCTGACCTTGCGGATAATCTCCCAGTCAGCCTTCCCGGAATAGTACTGTTCCCGCGTCCGTCCGTGCACGGCAATCGCCGCCGCGCCGGCATCCTCAAGACGCTGCGCAAGTTCAACCGCATTGATCTCATTGTCATTGAAGCCTTTCCGGATCTTAACGGTCATGGGCTTGTGAATCTTCTTCACGCATGCGCGGACAATCTCCGCCGCCTTCTTCGGATCACGCATCAGAGCGCTTCCTTCTCCATTCTTCACGACCTTCGGTACGGGACATCCCATGTTAAAGTCCAGAATATCAAATGGCTGCTCTTCGATCTGCTGTGCGATCTCTGAGACGATCTCCGGATCTGATCCGAACAGCTGCAGGCTGACAGGACGGTCTTCCGGCGTGGTGCGCATCAGCTCAAAAGTGTTCTTATTCCGATAGAGAATCGCTTTGGCCGAGATCATCTCCATGACCGTAAGGCCTGCCCCCTCCTCCCGGCAGAGCAGACGAAATGGCAGGTCGCTTACGCCTGCCATCGGTGCGAGTATCAGGTTGTTTGGTAATAGTACACTGCCGATCTTCAAGTACGTTCCTCCGTTCGAAGCATTTCCCTGTATTCACTCCAGCTGCCAGGCCTCCAGATCCAGATTCTCATGCAGAAAGACTGCGCGGTAGTACAGCTCCAGTCCATTCAGCATGTCCCTTCTCTGCCGCTGGATCTCCTTTACTTCGAGCGCTGCTCCGATCTCATCATAATTGTAGTCGGAGTCCTTCGCCTGGGTGCGTATCTGCAGATGTCCTTCCCCGTCAAAGACAAAGAGAATGATCCCTCCAATGTCTTCTGTGAACAGCACGCAGATAATATGCAGCTGATCCTTTACCTCTCCCGGGATCTGGCTGAATGAGCCGTTAAAATAGTATTTCTGTTCGTAGGAACTGGCCGCGCACAAAACGACCTCTCCTTTTTTATTCCTGTCATGATCAAGCATAATCGTTACTCTCTGTGCCGCGTCTGCGATTCACCGGGGCTGTATCCCGTATCGCGTTATTGACAGATGCCGGCAGAATTGCTGCCGGTATCTGTCATTCAGATGCAATCGATATGGCTACACATATCCATAGATTCCCCGTACGGATACTTCTCCGGAGCTCACTGCCTGCACCGCGCCGCCTTCGCGCTCCACCAGCAGCGCCCCGCTGTCGTCGATGCCGCGTGAGATCCCTGTATATTCTCCATGCGGGTCCAATACACGGACCGGCCGGTCTTTATTCAGACAGACGGCGTTGTATTCCTCCTTCAGGCTCCTGAGGCTTCCGCTTTCTTCAAACATGGTGTACAGCCGCTCGAACTCTTCCATGACAGCCGCGATCAGCTCCGCCCGGTTGACGTCCCTCCCCAGCTCAAGCTTCAGGCTTGTCGCTATGGAACGGATCTCCTCCGGAAACCAGGTCAGGTTGGCATTGATGCCGACACCGATCACGATGTAATGCACCGCTCCGATCTCCGCGCTCATTTCCGTCAGAATGCCGCAGAGCTTCCTGCCGTTCGCCACAGCGTCGTTCGGCCATTTGATCCCCGCATCCAGTCCATACAGCGAACGGATCGCATTGACCACCGACAGCCCCATGACGAGGGTGACCATGGATATTTTCTCCGGTGCCAGCTGCGGCCTGAGGATCAGGGTAAATGCGATCGCTTCCTTCGGAGGCGTGACCCAGTGCCGCCCGCTTCTTCCCTTTCCCGCAGTCTGCTCATCCGCAATGACCAGGGTTCCGTCAGCAGCCGCTTCTCCCTTTCCGCTGTCCTGATCCTCCTCCGCGATCCGTTTCGCATACTGATTGGTCGAATCAATCCGGCTGAAGTAGCGGATATCTCTTCCCATGCGATGCGTGGTCAGGCGGCTGCCCACTTCCCTGGCGGCGATCGAGTCCGGCACGCCCACGAGCCGGTACCCCTTTCGGTTCACGGCTTCGATGCCATAGCCCTCTTCTTCCAGTGAGCGGATATGCTTCCATACTGCAGTTCTGGAGATCCCGATCCGTTCACTCAGTTCCTGGCCGGATACAGAAGCGTCGCTCTCACGCAGAATGCGGAGGATCTCATATTTGTTGTCCATATGTTTTCCCTGTATGCTGCCACAGGCCGCTACGATTCACGGAGGATCTGAGTCTTTGTATCTGACGCGCCAGGCCTGCCTGTATCATGTCCATTTGATATACGCAAGCAAACCGAAGCAGACGCCGCCCGCCATGAGCAGTGCGATCATCAGAATCCAGAGCCTGATGAGGGCAGCCCTTATGGCGAGGACGATGTTCATGACGCCGCCAAGCACTACGATTGCCTCCGGAATCCACTGACTGCGGTCAATGTCCAGAAGGAAGATCGCTGCCAGCACAAACATGATGGCAGCAACGATCAGGCAGAACCATTCCATGGCATGCCTGTTGCGCAGCTTCCTGTAATATTCTTTGGAGGGCTGTGATCGGGAAGTCATAATGTCAGATCCATCACCGCCTTGATGGTATGCATGCGGTTTTCCGCTTCGTCAAATACAATGGACTGCTCCGACTCGAATACTTCGTCCGTCACCTCCATCGCTCTCAGGCCATACTTTTCATGGATCTTCCGGCCGATGGTCGTGTTGAGGTCGTGGAATGCAGGCAGGCAGTGCATAAAGACAGCACCCGGACCTGCGAGCGACATAACCTTTGCATCGACCTGATAGGGCCTGAGCCTGCGGATACGCTCTTCCCATACCTCCTCCGGCTCGCCCATGGACACCCACACATCCGTATAGATCACATCCGCGCCGGCTGCCCCTTTTGCGACATCTTCCGTGAGGGTAATGCTCCCGCCGGACTCCTTCGCCCAGACGGCGCATTCCTTTACCAGAGACTGCTGCGGGAAATATTCCTGATCCGTACACGCGGTAAAATGCAGCCCGAGCTTTGCGCAGGTGATCATCAGGGAGTTCCCCATGTTATAGCGGGCGTCCCCCATGTATGTCAGTTTTCTTCCCTTCAGCGTTCCAAAATGCTCCCGGATCGTGAGCATATCGGCGAGCATCTGCGTGGGATGATATTCATTGGTCAGGCCATTCCAGACCGGAACGCCGGCATACCTTGCAAGGGCTTCCACAATCTCCTGCTCATAGCCCCTGTACTCGATTCCGTCATACATACGGCCCAGCACGCGCGCGGTATCCGCGATGCTTTCCTTCTTTCCGATCTGCGATCCGGACGGATCCAGGTACGTGACCTGCATGCCCAGGTCATACGCCGCCACCTCGAAGGAGCAGCGGGTCCGGGTACTGGTCTTCTCGAAGATCAGCGCAATGTTTTTCCCCTCGTGGCTGCGATGCGGCGTGTGCGCCTTCTTCAGCGCCTTCAGCTGCGCGGCGCGGTCGATCATACCGGTGATCTCCTCCGGCGTGAAGTCTTTCAGTGTCAGAAAACTGCGTCCCCGAATATCCATGGATGATTGCCTGTGTATCCTTTCTATCCGCTCTTATAGAGAGCTGCACGCTTTCACAAAAGCGCTTTCTGTAAACAACTTCTCCAAACAGATTCCCCTTCGCTTACGGATCCTCGTTTGCCGGTTTCCCCTCGTTCGGGGACGCCATCATGCTGTCCGAAACGGATTCCTGCAGCGCCTTGACGAGGCCCGCGACATTCTGGATCTCGCTTGGAATGATGATCTTGGTCGCCCTGCCATCCGCGACGGCCGGCCACACTTCAAGGCTCTTGAGCGCCAGAACCGCCTGATCCGCACCCGCTTCCTTGATCATCCGTATGCCATCCGCGGTCGCCTGCTGTGTGGTACGGATCGCCTCAGCACGTCCCTGCGCTTCCCGGACCATTTTCTCCTTGGCGGCTTCCGCCCGAAGAATCGCCGCCTCCTTCTCCGCCTCGGCCTCAAGCACGGCCGATTCCTTCCGGCCTTCCGCCGTCAGAATCGCTGATTTCTTTTCGCCCTCTGCTGTCAGGATCACCGCACGTCTCTCACGCTCTGCCTTCATCTGCCGCTCCATCGAATTCTTAATGTCATCGGGCAGGATGATATTCTTCAGTTCAACGCGGCCCACCTTGATCCCCCAGGGATCCGTCGCCTGGTCCAGCGTCGCTCTCATGTTGGTATTGATGACCTCGCGGGAAGTGAGCGTCTCGTCGAGTTCCATTTCACCGATGATGTTTCTCAGCGTGGTCGCGGTCAGGTTCCCGATCGCCATGATGGGATTCTCGACGCCGTAGGTATACAGCTTCGGATCGGTGATCTGGAAAAATACAACCGTGTCGATCTGCATCGTGACGTTGTCTTTCGTGATCACCGGCTGCGGCGGAAAGTCCACCACCTGTTCCTTCAGAGTGACTCTCTTTGCGATCCGGTCGATAAACGGTGCTTTCAGATGAAGGCCCACATCCCAGGTCGCCTGATATGCGCCCAGTCTTTCTACGATCACCGCCGTTGCCTGCGGAACGATCCGGATGCTGGTCATGATGATCCATACGATCAGCAGCACAAGTATGATTCCAATCACCAGTCCTATACTAAGATTCATAGTTCAGCCTCCTTCCTGAATGCACTTTTAACGCTGTATCAACGTCATGCGGTCTTCTCAAGGTTCTCCACAACAAGCCGGACACCATCCACCTCACGTATCACGACGATACTGTCCTTTGCGATCTTTATGTAGTCATCCATCGTCTTCGCGCTCCAGTACTGGCCGTTGACCTGGACTTCCCCCTTCGCGTGCAGGTTATCAATCGCCTCTGTCACGATCGCTCTTTTTCCGATCAGGGACTGTGCGCCGCTGCGTATCTGGTCTTTCTGTTTCACGCTGAACTTCCTTGCAAGCGGCCGGAGCATGAACAGCAGAATCAGGGAAACCCCAAGAAATACAATGATCTCGATCCACAGGGTATGTACGATAAACGTCGTCAGAAATGCTGCAAAGCTGCCGCCGACGAACCAGATGGATACCAGGCTGATCGTTACCATTTCGAGGATCAGAAACAGAACCATCGTTACCAGCCAGAAAATGGCATCTGCACTCATGATCTATCCCTCCTTCCGTCAGGATCGAGACATCGGTCAGGAGCTGTTCAGAAATCACGTTTCCCTTCTGCACAGAAAACTTTTCATTCTGAAACAGATCCTTTTCTTTCTACCGCTATCATAATACGTTAGTTTCCCGAAATCAATTATCGCATGGGGACATACTGCCGTTACAAACCTGCTGCGGTGAGCGCACCGTCGATGAGGGGCGCCGCCCAGAGGCACATGATGAGCGCGATGCCGATCCCGACCGCGATGCCGACGATCACCTCTGCCAGTGTATGCCCCATCTTTTCATCCAGCGGTTTGTCAAAGAGAGGCTCCCGGCCCTCCTCGATGTCTCGCTGGCGCATCCGGTTCAGAATCTTCGACTGCTTTCCGGTTTCATAACGCACGCCCATGGCGTCGTATATGACTACCATGGCAGCAAACAGGGAAACGGCAAACTCCGGGCTGCGGGCTGTTCCGGACAGCAGACAGCCCATCGTCAGTCCTGTCATGGTTGCGGAATGGGAACTCGGCATACCGCCGCCTCCGGTGAGCCGGCCCGGGTGGAAACCGTTCCGGATCGTTTCATAGATTATTTTCGACAGCTGTGCTGCAAGCCAGGCGCCGCCTGCTGCCAGAAATACCGGATTTCTGACCAGATCGATAAAAAAGTTCATGATTGATTATCCCTCGTTTCAAGATGATGTCTGAGCCCCCTTCGCAAAGCCGGTTCATCCATCTGTCTGTTTACTAATATCTGCGTCATACCTTCCCGATTTTCCCCCTTCCTTGTGCAGGAGGCGGATCCCGCCGATTTCCATCTGTTTATCTATGGCCTTACACATATCGTAGATGGTTAACAGCGCGATCGATACGCCTGTAAGAGCCTCCATCTCAACACCCGTTTTCCCGCTGCAGCGTACCGTGCATACGGCGCGGATCAGATGGTCTGCTTCCTCCTGCCCGAAGTCGATCTTTACGCTGGTCAGGTTCAGAATATGACACAGAGGGATCAGGCCGGCCGTTTGCT
Organism: uncultured Lachnospiraceae bacterium; assembly: GCA_905236545.1. Taxonomy (GTDB): domain Bacteria; phylum Bacillota; class Clostridia; order Lachnospirales; family Lachnospiraceae; genus Porcincola. The sequence goes on along the minus strand of CAJOQO010000009.1, from coordinate 1,058 downwards.
TTGCTCCCATGATGCCGGCGATCCGGGCAGCGGCAAATACGTCTCCTTTTGGTACCGTACCTTCCTGAATCTTCAGAAAGCATTCCCGGCTGACGCGGATCGTTCCTTCGGCAGCTGCCATCCGGTTTGTCACTTCTTTCTGTGTTACGTCGACCATGATCGCATGGCCGTGCTCATCGAGGTGTGTGAAGTCCATGGATATCCTCCTCCCTGCAGCCGCTTTGCTGCAGATATCCGGCCTGCTGACACCCTGCGGGGCGTCATAGGCTGTCTCCCTGAAAACACGTTTCAGATGCCTGCGCGGCAGACGTTTATTATGCGCGGCCCTTCCCGAAGCCGCAGGCCGGATAAGTACAGGTTTCGCAGCCGAGGCACAGGCCTCCTTCTCCCAGGGCGTGAATCTCCTCCGCCCGGATCGGGTCGTCCGCCATGATGCGCGGCAGCAGCAGATCGAAGATCGTCCGTTTTGCGTACATGACGCACCCCGGCAGTCCGCAAATGACGCGGGGACAGGCGTCTTCACATCCTTCCGGCGCATTTTCACCGGATAGGTAGGAGAGCAGGAACATGGCTCCGGGCAGGACAGGCGCTCCGTAGGTAACGATGTTCGCGCCTGTGTTCCGGATGGCCAGAGGGGTACGGTCATCCGGATCCACACTCATTCCGCCGGTGCACAGGACAACGTCCGCCCCTGCGTCAAGAAGCTTCCTTATGGCTCCGGTTGTCATCCGGTCGTTGTCATCCGTTATCTCATGGCCGATCAGTTCCGTGTCGTATTCCTCCAGCTTTCGAAGAAGAACCGGCGTGAACTGATCCCGGATTCTCCCATGGTATACCTCAGAGCCGGTAGTGACGATTCCGACCTTTTTATGTGCGTATGGTTTCAGGGTCAGCACAGGCTTCCCGCCTGTCACCTCGCGGGTTCTTCTCACGACATCCTCCATCCTGCTCTTTTCGATCGTAAGCGGGATGATGCGGGTGCCGGCCAGCCTGTCGCCGGCTTTTACCGGGGTATCGCCAAAACGCGTCGCAATCATCATCTGCGGCGTGGCATTGAT
>CAJOQO010000008.1 GCA_905236545.1 uncultured Lachnospiraceae bacterium | reverse complement strand
TGCCCACATCAACTCCCTCCTCTGCCTTGTGTATGAGCAATCATCCTGCGTGAATGTACCAGAAATTAATTATTCGGTGTACTAGTGGATGAAACAGCCTGGAAATACTATAATGGGTAAGAGAATAGTTGTCAGGCGCTCCTCCCCCTGCTGGCTTCACGGGATCCGCGCTGCAAGGTTCTGAACGATAGGATGATCATTATGATTGATGGAAAAGGCCGCAGTATCGATTATCTGCGCATCTCTCTGACCGACCGGTGTAATCTCCGGTGCGTCTACTGTATGCCGGAGGACGGGGTCTGTCAGATAGAGCATTCCCGGATTCTTGACTTTGAAGAGATTCTGCGTCTTGTTCATATCATGGCCCTTCTGGATGTAAAGCATATCCGGCTGACGGGCGGAGAGCCGATGGCCCGCAGGGGCTGTCTGGATCTTGCCGCGCGGATCCACGCGGTTCCCGGGATCGAGAGCATCTCCATGACCAGCAATGGCATCCTGCTCAAGGATAAGGTTCATCAGGCAAAGCTTTCCGGTATTTCCTCTCTGAATATCAGCCTTGACGCGCTGGATCCTGCCGTGTATTCCCGGCTGACCCGGGGCGGGGATGTCAGCCAGGCTCTGGCTGCGCTGCGCCAGGCGCTGGAGGAAGGGATGAAGGTCAAGATCAATACGGTTCCGGTCCGCGGGTTCAATGAAGGCGACCTTGCCAGGATCGCGCAGCTTGCCCGGGACGAAGCTTTGTGTGTACGGTTTATCGAGCTTATGCCGATCGGATCTGGTTCTCAGGCCGGAAGGATTCCGTATGCTGAGGCTGCGGCTCTGCTGGAGGAGGCCTTTGGAAAGCCGGAAGCCGATACCGGAACCTATGGGCATGGACCTGCCCGCTATGTGAAATATCCGGGTTTTAAGGGAGCGGTCGGTTTTATCAGTGCCCTCAGCCATGAGTTCTGTGCTTCCTGCAACCGCATCCGTCTGACTGCGGACGGACAGCTGAAGCTGTGCCTGAATCATACAAAGGGACTGGATCTTCGCGGCATGCTCCGGCAGGGAGCGGAGGATGAAGAGATTCTGGATGCGGTACGCAGGGCGATTGCGCAGAAGCCGGAGCGGCACGCATTTTATGAAGCAATCAGTGATCACGAAGAGCGGGCGATGAATGCGATCGGAGGTTAAGATGACAGGAGATGTACTGGCGGTATGTACCAGCAGCCGGAAAGGAATACAGAAGACAGACAGGAAACGCGCGGTGTTTGTCGAAGGCTTCGGGATCGAAGGGGACGCCCATGCAGGCAGCTGGCACCGCCAGGTGAGCCTGCTCAGCGCGGATAAGATAGAGGCATTCCGCAGCGCAGGAGCCATGGTGGAATACGGCGCATTCGGAGAGAACCTTGTTGTGGAAGGAATCGACTTCCGCTCTCTTCCCGTGGGAACCTGGCTCAGGTGCGGGGATGTGCTGCTGGAAATGACGCAGATCGGAAAGGAATGCCACACCCACTGTGCGATCTATCACCAGGTCGGGGACTGCATCATGCCAAGAGAAGGGGTATTCGCCCGCGTCCTGGAGGGCGGCGTCATCGCGGCAGGAGACCGGATGGCCATCGAGCCGCGCACGCGTAAGCTGCCCTGGCAGGCCGCCGTGATCACTCTCAGTGACAAGGGGTCGAAGGGGCAGCGGGAAGACAGAAGCGGCCCCGCCATCGCAGGGCGGCTGAAAGAGAATGGCTATGAAGTGATCGAACAGTTTCTGATCAGCGACGATCCGGAACTGCTCACGCATCACCTGATCCGTCTCTGTGACCAGAGGCAGCCGGATCTGATCCTGACGACAGGGGGAACCGGATTCTCCCCGCGCGACAGAACTCCTGAGGCAACCCTGTCCGTGGCTGAACGCAATGCTCCGGGGATCGCCGAGGCGATTCGTGCCGCATCGCTGAAGATCACAAAGCATGCCATGCTTTCACGCGCCGTATCCGTGATCCGCGGCAAGACGCTGATCATCAATCTGCCCGGCAGCCCGAAGGCCTGTATGGAAAGCATGGATGTTTTCATGGATGCAATCCCGCACGCGATGGGTCTGCTCCGGGGGGATGTGCAGGACTGCGCCGGGATGCATGGGAATTAATGCCTGCGTCAGACCTTTATCGGTTCCTTCTTGCCGGATTTGATCCAGTCCTCAAGTGAAATAGCGATCTGTTTCCTGACATTGTCTTCGTAATGGAGCCATCCTTCATATTTGGTGTTCGGATCGATCTCCGGGTTTGCCATCGCCTCCCGGTCCCGCGCAATCTGATTCACGACGGCGCGGCGCAGAAACGCGTGATAGGTTTCATTCGTTTCATCACAGTGATCCTTTATGATCGCCTTGCTCCCTTTCATCATGGGGAATGCGATCGTCTCATATTCAGCCTCGTTGTAAATACCGTTTTTTTTGCCTTTTTCAGCCATGGTTCAACCTCCTTTAAAACAGCCAAACGAATTGTTTCTGATGCGAATCGAATTGTTTCTGATACGAATCTTTCCGACGCCGGACAGATCCTGACGGCCGATATCGTCATCGGACGGATACGGATGGGACCTCTTCCGGATGGAACCTCTTCCGGTGTCCATGAATTCTGCGCAGCTATGGCAGTAAAACACGCACCAGTGTTCCTGCCGGCAGCGGAGTGTCTGTCGGCGGAAGCTCAGCCAGCGCATTCATATTCAGGAAAGAGGACAGCATATTGTTTTTCTGTCCCTCATGTGCCACAAAACGCGCTTCACTGCCCTGCGTCTCAATATGTCCCTTCAGAATCCGGGGATGGGGGCAGGTTTTGTGGAAGCTGCGGGCAAGAGGCAGCTTCCTCTCACGCAGGACGTAATCATTCCTTCCCGACAGCTTCCGGACCACGGGAAGCGCAATGAGATACCAGGCCGTCATGGCAGCGCCGGGATTACCCGAGAGACTGATCACAAGGCACTCTCCCAGTTTTGCTCCGAGACAGCACGACCCCGGTTTCATCCGGACATGGTAAAACAGGATCTGTGCGCCGGCCTGTTCCAGCGCGGTGAGGATATAGTCCTTGTCCCCGACAGAGGCGCCTCCCGTGGTGATGATCAGATCATTGCCGCAGGCAAGCTCCCGCAGAGCAGAACAGATCGAATCCGCATCATCCGCCACCTGTCCGCAGTGTGCCGCGATGCAGCCCTCCTGTTCGAGCAGCGCCCGGAACACGAAAAGGTTGGAATCGTATATTTTCCCGGGGGAAAGCGGGAGACCCGGCTGCACGAGCTCAGATCCGGTGGAAAGGACGGCAGCGCGCGGCTTCCGGTATACGGCAGCCCTGTCCGCTCCCTGCGATGCCAGAAGTCCGAGATGAGGCGGGGTCAGGAAGGATCCTTTCTCAAGGAGCGGTGCGCCGGCACATATCTCATCTCCGCGGCGGTCGACATTTTGTCCCGCGCAAAGAGGCGCAGTCACAAAGAGCGTGGATTCCGTCCAGGTCACGCGCTCAAAATTGATGACACAGTCAGCGCCCTCCGGCAGCGGCGCCCCGGTCATGATCCGGACGCAGCAGCCCTCTTCCGGCAAAGCCGTGCTGAAATCTCCGGCCGCAACCGTACCTGCGATCCGGAATACTGCCGGAGATGCGTCAGACGCACCGGCCGTCCCGGCGCTTCGAAGCGCGAATCCATCATAAGCGCTGCGGTGAAACGGCGGAAGATCCGCTTTTGCCGTCAGATCCTCAGCCAGGACACGGCCGCCAGCTTCGAAAAGCGCTGCCTCTTCCACTCCGACCGGCGTCGTACACGAGAGCAGGGCAGAAACCGCATCCGCAATAGCGATATTGTTGATCATGTTCATCTGTCTCACATCAGGAAAAAGAGCGTTGCACTGTTGATACCGCTATTATCATAGCATATATTCTTACAAAAGCGATGTGGATTGTAACGGAATGATAAAATTTGCTGCACTACTGGTTACCGGTCACACCCCGGCCACTTTTTCTGACAGACACAGGGGTGCTGATTCAGGCCAGGGCATGACCTGTAACCACTATCGTTCACGACCAGGAGGAATCAGATGGGTAAGAAGCACGGAAAAAAACAATGGGACGGGGAAGAGGATCATCTCCGCGGACAGGGAATGCCGGACGCTGCGCAGGAGGATCTGAACGAATATATCCGTGTCGCCAGTCCCGGAACGATCATTGTGATCCTGTCCCTGCTGATTCTGCTTGTTTCGACCATCCTGTGGGGATTCATCGGAACGCTTCCTGTGACGGAGACTGTGACCGGACTGGTTGTCGATACAACACTGTACAGGAAGCTCTATCCGGAGAAGGCGGAGGTTTTACCGGACGGCAGGGGAGAGATTCTGGTTCTGTGTTTTGTGGACGCATCCCGGTATAACGGACAGGCGATAAAAGCATTCGGGGATGAAGCGGCGCTCCGGATGCCGGATCAGAATACGTTTACGGGAACGATCGAAACAAGATTCCAGGCACCGGTCTCCATGGAGCAGGCGAAAAATATCCTGTTTGAGAATGAATGGGTGCTCAGCAGATGCGTCAGCCAGGACTATAACTGGTTTCTGGTGATCCGCCCGGAGGAAGATCTTTCTCAATATGCCTTTACGCTGGCCGAGGTGACGATTGTGACAGAAGAAGTTGCGCCGATCCGGTTACTGATGAGATAAGGATGGAGGGAATCTGATGCGGAAAAAAATGGTTCATGTGCCTCTCATCCTGCAGATGGAGGAAATGGAAGGGGGAGCTGCCTGCCTGACGATGATTCTGGAATATTACCGGAAACAGGTAAGCCAGGATCTTGTCCGAAACGCGTGCGGAATCTCCCGGAACGGCATCCAGCCCCGGGACATCATCCGTGCAGGCGGCAGCTATGGAATGGACTGCGTGGAAAGGAACTGCACCGCCGGCGAACTTGAAACGGGGAAATGCGCATTTCCTCTCATCCTTGCGTGGGAGAAGAATCAGTTTGTGATCCTGGAGGGGTTCCGGAACGGGAAAGCAAGCGTGATACATCCTGCAAAAGGACGGATGCGGCTCGCGGCGGATCCATTCTGCAGGAAATATGCGGGAACCTGTATCGAATGCACTCCCGGGAAGGAATTCATTGCAGACGGGACGAGAAAAGATATCGCCTCATTCCTGAAGGCTGTCATAAAATCGGACGGGAAAACGATGATTCTGGTTCTCCTGACAGGATTTCTCGCTGCGGCCGGCGGAATCGTCTCCCCGGTCTTTTCCAGAATCTTTACGGACGATATTCTGAGCGGCCAGCGGATCTCCTGGTACCCGGAGATCCTGTACTGCTTTGCCGCGGTTATCTTTTTCCAGCTGATCTCCATGATGATTCACCAGACGCTGATCATCCGGTCAACCGGAAAACTGGCTGTACAGTCCAACGCCGCTTATATGCGCCACCTGCTTCAGCTTCCTCTTGCTTTTTTCTCCAGACGCAAAACCGGAGATCTGGCAAACCGCCAGAACGCAAACGACCTCATCGCAGAAACCATGATCGGACAGCTGGCACCGCTGCTCATGAACATTCTGATGCTTGTCTTTTACCTTGTGGTCATGATTCAGTACAGCCTGCCCCTGACAGCGATCGGTGTGGCATCCATCCTCCTGAACCTGCTGGTTGCCAGACGGGTCGGAACCATCCGGAGAGAGATTTCCTCAACCCAGTATCGCAGCCAGGCGAATCTGGATTCCGCAACAGTTTCCGGAATCGACATGATAGAAACCATCAAGGCAACCGGTTCCGAATCAGGCTATTTTGAGCGCTGGAGCGGTTTCCACTCGTCTGTGATCAAAGCGAAGGTGCAGTTTAACGAGATCGCGAAATATCTGCTGACACTCCCCTCTCTCATCCAGAAAATCTCCGACTATGTTGTGCTGGTCACAGGCTGCTGGCTGATCATAGAAGGAAGATTCTCCGCCGGTATTCTTCTCGCGTTTCTGCAGTTTCTCCAGTCTCTGTCCGCGCCGGTCAATGACCTGCTTGAGGCGGGAGAGAATCTTCAGGAGATGGGAGCTTCCCTGGAGCGGATCAGGGATGTCATGGATTACCCGAAAGGAACGGACACCGCGGATGACTATGCGGGAATCGATTTTGAAACGGCCGGGAAACTCACGGGGCAGGTGGAGCTGAACCATATTACATTCGGTTATTCCCTGTACGCGGATCCCCTGATTGAAAACTTCAGTCTGAAGCTGACGCCCGGAAAAAGAGTGGCTCTGGTGGGAGAATCCGGATCCGGCAAATCTACCATCGCCAGGCTGATCGCCGGCCTGGCTGATCCATGGAGCGGTGAGATCCTGTTCGACGGGAAGCCGATCCGCGAGATTCCCCGGGCAGTATTTAAGAGTTCACTGACCATGGTGAACCAGGAGATCGCCCTGTTCCATGACACAATGGAAAACAATATCAGGATGTGGGACAGCTCGATCCCGGACTATGAGATGAAGCTGGCCGCACGGGACGCGGATATTCACGATTTCATCCTGTCCTCAAAAGACGGATACCGGATGATGCTGGAAGAAAACGGAAAGAACCTTTCCGGCGGGGAAAGACAGCGGGTGGAAATCGCCCGGAGTCTGGCCTGCGATCCTTCCATTCTGATCATGGATGAGGCCACGTCCGCCCTGGATGCCCGTACAGAGTATGAGATATCCGAATACGTCAAATCCCGCGGAATTACCTGTATCATTGTCGCGCACCGGCTCTCTGCCGTCCGGGACTGCGATGAGATCCTCGTGCTGGACCAGGGGAAGGTTGTCGAGCGCGGAACGCATGATGAACTGATGGCGCTCGACGGCTTTTATAAAAAGCTGATCCAGACAGCATAGAGAGGAGCCGGTGAGATGAGCTATTACGGAGAACAGCTGAAGGAACGGATGGAGCAGGATCAGCTGTCTGTCAGAAAGAATGAACAAAGGCTGGCCAATACTGTCAGCAGCAGGAAAATTTCCTTTGACGAACCGGTTCAGACGGATCTGGATAATCTGCGGCAGATCGAGCTGATCGCTGAATATTATCATCTGGAGGTCCCCCCCTGTCAGCCGTCGGGGGAAGCTCTGCCTGAACTGATCGACCTGATCCTGCACCCCACCGGGATCATGAAAAGGAATATCCTGCTGGACGGCCCATGGTGGAAAGACGGAGACGGGCCCATGCTTGTCAGGCGCCAGGGAGACGGTACAGACCGGATTCTTGCTCTTTTCCCGGACACGTTCCGGGGATACTACTACAGAGACAGCCAGACAAACAGAAAGATCCGGATCACCCGGAAGGATCAGGGACTGTTCAGGAAGCAGGCCTTCTGCTTCTACCGCCCTCTTCCGGCGAAGCCTCTTACAGGGAAAGCGTTCCTACTGTATATGATTAAGAGTATCCGGACCAGCGATCTTGTCATGTATGTGCTCAGCTCGATCCTCCTGGCCGTGATCGGCATGCTCCCAACCTATGTCACACAGATCGCTTTTTCCCAGATCATCCCCTCCCGGAAAACCGGGATGCTGATCTCCCTGTTTATCCTGCTTGTCACAACCGCGGTATGCAGTTACCTGATGAACGCTTCCCGCTTTTCCCTCAATCTCAGGATACAGAACCGTCTGGATCTGGTACTGGAAAACAGTGTGTACGGCCGCATAATCAATCTCCCGGCATCGTTTTTTAAGAACCGTACCTCCGGAGCTGTCGCTCAGAAGGTTTCCTCCCTGAATAAGCTGCCGAAGATCATTGGCGACATCCTGATGATGCTGACAAACATCCTGATCTCATTTGTCAGCGTCATTCCGATCTTCTTCCTGGCAAAGGAGCTTGCCGTCCCGGCTGTGATCTGCCTTCTCATCGCCCTTGCCGTGGTTCTTGTCAGTATGCTGCAGGAAACCCGGTTATTCTGGACGGAAATGACCTGCGCGGAAGAAAACAGCGGCCTTGTCTACGGACTGATCTCCGGAATAGAGCGGCTGCGGGTAAGCGGAAGCGAGCAGCGAGCCTACGCAAAATGGCTGAGAACCTATTCCGGAAAAACCGGCGCGACATTTGCCGTCCGGTTCCCTCTCTGCGTCAGAAGCGCCCTGATCACGACAGTACGTCTGGCAGGACTTTTGTGGGCTTTCGCAGTCTCCTGGAAATACGCTCTGTCCGTCGCTCAGCTTGCCGCGTTTTCTTCTGCGTTTGGAATCGCGCTTTCCTGTATCGATACGGTAGCGAATCACAGCAGAAGCATCTCCAGGCTGAAGCCGGTCCTGGACACGGGAAAACCGGTTCTGGAGGCTGTTCCGGAGTCCTCCCGTGCCGGAAAGACAGTCTTCGGGCTGGAAGGAAGCATCGAACTGAAGCATGTGACATTCCGATACGAAAAAGATGAGCCTGCGATTCTGAATGATCTGAGCCTTCATATCTCCCCGGGGGAATACGTGGCTGTCGTAGGGAAAAGCGGATGTGGAAAATCAACACTGGTAAAGCTTCTGCTTGGCTTTGAACTGCCGGACCGGGGAACCATCTCCTACGATGGAAACGACATGAGGATTCTGGATCTGTATTCTCTGCGAAGGAACATCGGAACCGTTCTGCAGGATGGCAGGCTGTTCTCGGGGGATATTCTGTCCAATATCACGATTACCGCCCCCTGGCTTGGAGAAGACAAAGCGTGGGAGGCAGCGGAGATGGCCGGGATCGCCGGGGATATCCGAAAGATGCCGCTCGGCATGCATACTTATCTGGGAGAAGGCGGAGAAGGGATCTCGGGCGGGCAGAAGCAAAGGATCATGATCGCGCGGGCAATCGCCCCAAAGCCGGGAGTCCTGATCCTGGACGAGGCAACCAGTGCCCTGGACAATCTGACCCAGAGGATCGTGACCGATTCCATGGATACCATGCAGTGCACCCGGATCGTGATCGCCCATCGGCTTTCCACGATCCAGTCGTGCGACAGAATCATCGCGCTGGATCAGGGCAGGATCGTCGAATCCGGAACTTACGAAGAACTGATCCGGAAAAACGGGTTCTTTGCCGAACTGGTAAAAAGACAGCAGATAACGTCCCCTGCGGAACCAGCCTGACACAGGCTGGCGCATCCGTTCGATAAAAAGCCGCTGCTCTTCTGAAAGCTGATAATTCTTCATCGCTCCTGATCCCCGGGATCTGTATCGAATTAACCAGGTAATTCTTCTACAGCTCCTTGTTCTGCCTCCCGCAGGTTCTGACATCAGATCCGTTGCAGCACCGGTCTTCCCTTCTGCCGCTTCTCAATCCCTCTGACCGTCAGCCTGTTACAGGAATACTATATTAACTGCCAGCGCCTCAGGCGATCCCGCCGGATCATCTTGCCACGAGCACAGCCGATGTCCTCGGCCCAAGCGCATACTCCTGTACCTGTTCCAGTTCTCTCTCCTGCCCGGGGCCAAAAGACGCTCCCGAT
>CAJOQO010000007.1 GCA_905236545.1 uncultured Lachnospiraceae bacterium | reverse complement strand
GCCCACTGCGCCGGACTAACTGCTAACTCCGACTAAGGTTTGCGGGGATTCGCATCGCGCACCGCTCTTCCCCGCAAACCTAAGTCTACGTAAGCAGTGGATTCCGGCTCCGTTCCTGCTGGAATTGTCTGCTTATGGAGAAACAGCTCCTTCCGGCTGTTGCAAAGGTTGATGCGGACGCTCCCACCGCAGTCACGATACTGCAGCAGCGGAAGAAGGGATCGGACCCGTAAGCAAACCATTTGCAGGAGCGAGCTGAGATCCTCTGCTTACGTAGACCTGGAGGCCGGGGTATGAATGAATCCGCGCATGAATACCCCGGACTCCTGGTCGAAGTTAGCAGATAGCTCAGCGAAGCGGGCTACAGGTTTGCGTCGGGTCCGGCACTTCTACAGCGGACGCAACGTTGCTGCCGCGGACGCTATGTTTCTGCAGCAGAAAGAGCTAACTCATCTGCCTGCGGATCTTACTCCCCCTGGAGCCCCTCGACGCAATATGCAGCCGGTTCAGGGCAATCATCCGTCCATTGACTTCCGCCTCCGCGGGTGAGCCGTCTTCCAGATAGAAAACACTCTCAACCTCGTCTCCCTCGGCAAGACGGATCCCGTAAACGCCGCGCGCATTTTTCTTCTGCACAGGAATGTCCTCCTCGGAGATCCGCAGCGCCATGCTGTTCTTTGTGATCATAACGCATCCTGCCTGGAAATGCGCCTGATGTACGCTGACCAGCCGGTCTCCCTCCTCCAGTTTCGTTGAGGCGACCGTAAGCTTGGAAACGTCGAATTCAGCTCCTTCCGTCATCTTGATATAGCCAGACGCAGTCACAAAGATCAGTCGCTGCGTTCTGATCTCATCGAGGCACATGACGGAAAGGAAGGTTTCCGATCCTGAGTCATAATTGCACAGATTGTCGATCGGCGTTCCTTTATCCCGGAATTTCCCGTGCGGGATTTTCTCCGCTTTCAGGATATGAACCTTTCCCATATCGGTGAAAACGCACAGGCGGGAGTCACTCATGCAGTGTATGACAAGCCGGTTCTCCTCGTCGGCCGCTTCCCGGTTCTTCTCATAGACAGCCTCATCCACTGTACGCGCGTATCCGAACCGGTCCATCAGGAGAACGCAGGGATAGGCTTCCGCTTTCCGCTCCTCAAGAACCACTTCCTCCTCATCACAGATCTGCGTTCTCCGCGGAGAGGCATAGGTGTCGCGATAGCCTTCCAGCTCATGGACGATCACGTCAGCCATCGAGCTGTAATTGTTCAGAATATCGGTATACTGCTCTATCTTCTTCAGCGTATCCTCATATTCCGCGGTCAGCGCCGCGATCTCAAGGCCGATCAGCTTATACAGGCGCATCTCCAGGATGGCAGTCGCCTGCGCTTCCGTGAAGCGAAGCTTCGAAGCATCGGTCTTTGACTTCTTTGTCTTAAACCGGATCCCTTCCGTGTCTCCCGACACGAGGCAGCGCTTTGCCATGCTCCGGTCCCTGGATCCCCGAAGGATCTCGATGATCAGATCGATGACATCAACCGCGCGGATCAGGCCTTCCTGGATCTCCTTTTTTGACAGCTCGCTGTCAAGCATGCTCTGATACTTCTTCGTCGCGATCTCAAACTGGAATTCGATATGTGCTTCCAGAATATCGTGAAGCGACATCGTCTCAGGCTTTCCGTCGGAAACGGCAAGCATATTCACGCCGAAGGTGTCCTCCAGACGCGTTTTCTTGTAAAGGAGCTTTTTGATGTATTCCTCGTCCGCTCCCTTGCGAAGCTCGAGGACGATGCGGATGCCTTCCTTGGAGGACTGGTTGGAAATATCCGAGATATCGCTTCCCAGCTTGCTGTCCGCCAGGGCTGCCACATCATTCAGGAATTTGCCGATGCCGGCTCCGATCATGGTGTACGGAATCTGTGTAATCACGATCCTCTTCCGGTCGGTGCGGGGGATCTTCTCAACCTCCACGCTTCCGCGGATCCGGATCTTGCCGCTGCCGGTCTCGTAGATGCCGGCAAGATCCGAGGCATTCACCACGATTCCGCCTGTAGGAAAGTCCGGCCCCTTCACATACTTCATCAGATCTTCATTGGTAAGGGAATGATCCCGGATCAGCGCAATCGCTGCGTCGATCACCTCTCCCAGGTTATGGGGCGGGATGGCGGTTGCCATTCCGACGGCGATGCCCTCGGAACCATTTACCAGAAGATTGGGAATCCTCGCCGGCAGAACGGAAGGCTCTTTCTCGGTCTCGTCAAAGTTCGGGACAAATTCGACAACCCCTTTGTCAAGATCGCTCAGGAAGGCTTCCTGCGTAAGCTTCTGCAGCCTGGCCTCCGTATAGCGCATCGCTGCCGCTCCATCCCCTTCGATGGATCCGAAATTGCCATGCCCGTCAACGAGAGGCTGGCCCATCTTGAATTCCTGGGCAAGAACAACCAGGGCGCCATAGATCGAGCTGTCTCCGTGCGGATGGTATTTACCCATCGTGTCCCCGACGATCCTGGCACTCTTGCGGTAAGGCTTGTCCCACCGGATCCCCAGTTCATACATATCGTAAAGAGTACGCCGCTGAACCGGCTTCAGCCCGTCCCGCACATCGGGAAGGGCTCTGGCCACAATTACGCTCATCGCATAGTCGATGTACGATTTCTGCATGATCTCCGCGTACTCTGTCTGAATCAATTCATTTGCCATTTTTTCTTCTGTCTCTCAAATATACTGGTAAGGAGCTGGTCAGCAATTCCTTTTCCCTTCTGCAGGTGATTCTGAAACGGGCGTATCCTTTCCGCTGAGGAAAGAATAACCGCCCGCGTATCGAAAACAGGTCATACATCCAGCTCCGCGTCCTGTGCGTGCTCATAGATAAAGTCCTTGCGCGGAGGCACATCCGACCCCATCAGGAGAGCGGTCACATCACTGGCCGCGCGCCCGTCCTCGATCTCAACCCTGCGCATCGTCCGGGTCTGCGGATTGAGCGTCGTCTCCCAGAGCTGATCCGGATCCATCTCGCCCAGACCTTTATAGCGCTGCAGCGTGAAGGGACCCTTGTGCTTCCTGCGATACCGGTTCAGGGCATCATCATCATAAAGATACTCTTCCTCCCCCTTCGACGGTATGGCCTTATAGAGCGGCGGCATCGCGATATAAACATGCCCTTCGTAGATCAGATCCGGCATAAAGCGGTAGAACAGCGTCAGGAGCAGTGTGCAGATATGCGCGCCGTCGACATCCGCATCTGCCATGATGATAATCTTATCATAGCGGAGCTTTGTGATATCGAAGTCAAATCCATATCCTTCCGAGAAACCGCATCCGAAGGAATTGATCATCGTCTTGATCTCGGCATTTGCAAGGATCTTGTCGATCGATGCCTTCTCAACATTGAGAATCTTGCCCCGGATCGGAAGAATCGCCTGGAAGCTGCGGTCTCTTGCGGTCTTCGCGGAACCTCCGGCAGAATCTCCCTCCACGATAAAGATCTCGCATTTCTTCGGATCCCGGCTCTCACAATTGGCGAGTTTGCCGTTGGAATCAAAGGAATACTTCTGCTTTGTGAGAAGGTTGGTCTTCGCTTTCTCCTCGGTCTTGCGGATCTTCGCCGCCTTTTCCGCACAGCCAAGAACTTCCTTCAGCGTTGCCAGGTTCTTGTCAAAGAAGCGGGTGATCTCATCTCCCGTCACCTTTGCGACAGCCTTCGACGCATCGGCGTTGTCCAGCTTTGTTTTCGTCTGTCCTTCAAAGGACGGCTGCGGATGGCGGATGGAAATCACTGCGGTCATCCCGTTCCGGATATCCGCCCCGGTAAAGTTCGGATCCTTCTCCTTCAGAACGCCGATCTCCCTGGCATAGGAATTCATGACGGTCGTGAACGCAGTCTTGAAGCCGGTCAGGTGCGTCCCGCCCTCCGCATTGAAAATATTATTGCAGAAGCCCAGCACATTTTCATGGAATTCATTGATGTACTGAATGGCAATCTCCACCAGGATGCCCTCGCTCTCCCCCTTGATATAGATGGGATCGCAGACGGCATCCTTCTTGCGGTTCAGATCCCGGATAAAGCCGAGAATCCCGTCCGGCTCATGGAATGAAACCTCCTGATCCCGCCCGTCCCTCAGATCCCGGAAGACGATCGTCAGCTCCGGGTTCAGATAGGCTGTCTCGTGCAGGCGGTTCTGAATGTCGGTGGACGAAAACCGTGTTGTCTGTGTAAAGATGGTCTCATCCGGTAAAAATGAGATCGTGGTGCCTGTCTCCTTCGTCTTTCCGATCACGGGCAGAAGTCCGTTCTCCAGCTTCAGGTCGGGTTTCCCCTTTCTGTAGCGGTCATGATAGATCTTAGAGTCCAGGCGGACCTGAACGTCCATCCATTCGGACAGCGCATTGACCACAGAGGAACCGACTCCGTGAAGCCCTCCTGAAGTGCGGTATGCGCCGCTCTCAAATTTACCGCCTGCATGGAGTGTCGTAAAGACGACACGTTCCGCGGATACTCCCTGCTTATGCATTCCGACAGGGATTCCCCGTCCATTGTCGGAGATGGTCGCGCTTCCGTCGTCATTCAGGGTTACGATGATCCGGGAACAATAACCCGCCAGATGCTCATCCACCGAGTTATCGACGATCTCATAAACCAGATGATTCAGTCCTTTCCGGGATGTGCTCCCGATATACATGCCGGGTCTCTTTCTGACAGCCTCGAGTCCTTCGAGAACCGTAATCGAGTCGGCGTCATACGCTTTTTTTGATGTCATTTAAGCTTCCAGTTCCTTCTTTACGATGTCTTTGCTGTTCTTATAGATCGAATACTCCGGAACAACGCCCCTGACACTGCTTAAGGGATAGATGTTGGTCCAGCGGCCGACCACCGTTCCGGGATTCAGGACGCTGTTGCATCCGACCTCTACATGGTCGCCAAGCATGGCGCCGAACTTCCGGAGGCCTGTCTCATAATGCTTCTCCCCATCCTTCACCACAACGTTTTTCCTGTCTGCCTTGACATTGGACGTAATGGCTCCGGCTCCCAGGTGCGCCTTGATGCCGAGGATGGAATCCCCGACATAATTGTAATGGGGAACCTCACAGTCACGGAACAGAACAACATTCTTCAGCTCCGTAGAGTTGCCGACTGTCGCGCCTTCCCCGACGATCGCGTTGCCGCGGACAAATGCGCACTGGCGCAGGGTCGCTCCTTCACAGATGATGCAGGGCCCGGTGATGGACGCGGAGGGTGCGATCGTTGCGCTCCTGGCGATCCAGATATTCTCACCCTTCTGCTCATAAATGTCGGGATCCAGCGAAGGTCCCAGCTTTTTGATGAAGTCTCCGATCAGCGGGAGCGCCTCCCACGGATACTTCAGCCCTTCAAACAAGGCTCCTGCGATCGTTCCGCTCATATCATACAGATTCTCAATCAAGCACTGTTCCATTGCAATACCTCCTCTTTCGACTCTTTGCAAAACCGCTGTACTGATTCTGTCAGAATTTCCCTGAAAATCTCATCGAGACGGTCCTCTTTTGCGGGTGGTTCTGCGTTTTACCGGTTTTCCCTCAGATCCTGAACCGGATGTACCCGCCCGGTCCTTCGGCCGGTAAAACCGGGCCGCATCCTGGTACATCGGAAGCAGTGTGCTCTGGTTATGGGCAGCCTTTACCTGATTCGTGTACTTTGCCACATAGGACGTCAGCTTCTCCATATACTCATCCGAGGTAACCTTCCCTTCCACCACATAGTTCAGCCCCTTCTCCCAGCTCGCGGTAAACGCGGGACTGAGCAGGGGGTTGATGCTGCAGCGGACAACATCGTAGATCATCTCTCCAAGCAGCGTCGGCGTCAGGATCTGTGTTTTCTTATTCAGGGAGATATACCGGTTGTTCTCCAGCTTTTTCAGGATCTCCGCCCGGGTGGAGCTGGTTCCGATCCCGCAGGTTCTGATCTGTTCCCGAAGCTCCTCATCCTCGATCAGCTGGCCGGCGTTCTCCATCGCCAGTATCATGGATCCGGAATTATAGCGTTTGGGAGGAGAGGTTTTTCCCTCTCTGATCTCAAACCGTTCAATGGGGAGGATGTCTCCTTTGCGGATCTTTTCAAGACGCCGGAACAGCTGTCCGTCTCCCGCGCCGGGATCTGTCTCTCCGCCGTCCGGGCTGTCTCCGCTTTCCTCTTTTTCCGATCCTTTCTCCGGTTCCTTCTCCTGTTTCTCCTGCTTCATTACCGCAAGGTACCCCTCTTCCTTCAGAAGCCTGAACGAAGCGAAGAACTGTTCCTTTCCGATCCCGAGGATCAGACTGATCCTGCGGTACAGGGCAGGCGGATAAAAGATCCCGAGAAATCTCTTCACGATCAGGCAGTATACCCCGAAGCTGAGAGAAGACAGACCGTTCACCGCCTGGGTCTGCCCGGTGGGAATGATCGCATAGTGATCCGTGATCTGGGCATCGTTGACATATTTCGTCCGGGCGATTCCTTTCCAGGTTCCGCGCTCAAGCGCTTCCTTCGCAAAGGGGGCTGCCGGAGGAAAATGCGTCAGACCGCCGATATTCCTGCTGATCTCCTTCGCGATCGCGGCGGACAGGACTCTCGCGTCCGTCCGGGGATACGTCGTAAGCTTCTTCTCATAGAGTTCCTGCGCGATGCTCAGGGTCTGATCAGGACTGATCTTAAAGATCCGGCTGCAATCATTCTGAAGCTCTGCCAGGTTGTACAGAAGAGGCGGATTCTTCTTTTCCGTCTTGCGCTGGATCTCCAGTACGCCGGCTTTCCACGGTTTTTCTCCCTGCTCCAGAAGCTCGATCAGTTTCCTGGCGTCTTCCTGTTTCCGGAACCCGTTTTCCCGGTAGAGCTTCGGACTCTGATAGAAGGCGGAGCCTTCCACGGCACGCCACTCCGCCTGGATGGGCCCGTCCGTCTCCGGAGTGAGTGCGAAGACACGGTAAAAGGGAGTTTCCGTAAACCGGCGGATCTCCCGCTCTCTGGATACAATCATTCCCAGAACGCAGGTCATGACCCGCCCGACAGAGATGACACAATACCGTTCCCCGAGGAAAACCGCCATGGAGTCTCCATAGCGAAGCGTCAGCGCTCTGGAAAAATTGATCCCCATAAGGTAGTCTTCCTTCGCCCTGAGATAGGCGGCGTCGGACAGCGTATCATAGGCACTCAGAAGCTTCGCTTCCCGGATCCCTCTTCGAATCTCCTCATCGGTCTGGGAATCGATCCAGACCCGCCGTTCCACCTTGTCCTTTACGCCGGCCTCCTGCCGGACAAGGCGGTAGATATACTCTCCTTCCCTTCCGGAGTCGGTACACACATAGATGGTATCCACGTCCGGCCGGTTCAGGAGTTTTCTGACGACGGTAAACTGCTTTGAAGCGGAACGGATGACCTCGTAACGGAAGGATTCCGGGAGAAAGGGAAGCGTGTCGAACCTCCATTTTTTATACGCTTCCCCGTAGGCATCCGGATAGCTCATCGCAATCAGATGGCCGACGCACCAGGTGATGACAAGATGATCGGATTCCAGATAACCGTCATATTTTTTCATCGTTTCGCCCAGTGCCGACGCAAATGCCTGCGCGACGCTTGGCTTCTCGGCAATGTACAGTGATTTTCCCATTCAGCAGCCATCCATCCCCGTCACGGTTTCCTCTGGATATATCCAAGGGATGTCAGCGTCTCGGCACACAGAACCGCGCCTCCGGCAGCGCCCCTCAGAGTATTGTGCGCAAGTCCGATGAACTTCCAGTCATAGACCGTGTCTTCGCGAAGCCGTCCGATCGATACGCCCATTCCGCCTTCATAATCCACATCCAGGCTCACCTGAGGCCGGTTCTCCTCCCTGCAGTACTGGATAAACTGTTTCGGGGCGCTGGGCAGCGCTTTCTCCTGCGGGTATCCGCGGAAGGAAACAAGTTTTTCAATCAGTTCTTCCTTCTCCGCCTTCTTTCTCAGCCTGAGGAAGACGGACGCGGTATGGCCGTTCAAAACCGGAATCCGGACGCACTGGCACGTAATCACCGGCTCCCTGGCCGGAACGATGACTCCGTTTTCGATCCTGCCAAAGACCTTAAGCGGTTCCTTCTCACTCTTTTCTTCCTCTCCTCCAATGAACGGAATGACATTTCCGTTCATCTCCGGCCAGTCCGCGAAGGTTTTGCCCGCTCCCGAGATCGCCTGGTAGGTGCTCGCTACTACCTCATAAGGTTCATATTCTTTCCATGCGGCGAGCGCGGGCGTGTAGGCCTGGATCGAGCAGTTCGGCTTGACCGCGATGAAGCCGCGTGTCGTTCCGAGTCTTTTTTTCTGCGCTTCGATGATGTCAAAATGCTCCGGATTGATCTCCGGGATCACCATGGGGACATCCTCTGTCCAGCGATGGGCACTGTTGTTGGAAACGACAGGCGTTTCCGTTTTTGCAAATGCTTCTTCGATCCGGCGGATCTCTTCCTTTGACATGTCAACCGCGGAGAAGACCATGTCAGCCTGCGCTGCGATCGCTTCAACGTCATTTACATTCCGGATGACCATATTCCTGACCTGCTCCGGCATGGGAGCTGTCATCTTCCATCTGCTGAGCACGGCCTCCTCATAGGTCTTCCCCTCAGAGCGGGGACTGGCCGCAAGTACACTAATCTCAAACCACGGATGATCCGCAAGCAGGGTTGCAAACCGCTGGCCGACCATTCCGGTCGCTCCAAGTATTCCGACTTTCAGTTTTTCCATAACTGGATCCTCCCTGTTCTCCTGTTCGGTATTCTTTTCTGTATCCTTGTGATATTTCAGATTTCCCAAAAGAGTAAAACGATTCGGGGGCGCTGTCAAGCTGTCCGGATGGTTTTCGGCATATTCCCGGCTTTCTTTGTTCCGCCGGATGACGTCACCGGGTGAGGTTCTGCACCCACCTGTATTTCCTGAACCGGATCATCACCCAGGGGATCTTTCCCACTTCATCGAGGCAGGTACAGGCGTAAACAACAAGCACCGGCCAGTGGAATACAAACGCACCGAGAAGCGCCAGCGAAACCGCAGTCATCTCATTCTGCCCGATGCGTCCCAGCATCAGGGCGTCCGCCGCCGCGACCAGCGCCAGCATCAGGCTCTGGATCGTGATCGGCAGCGCCATCTGAAACAACCGCCTGTTGAAGCTTCGAGTATTGATATTGCCGTTATTTCTGTTTCTCATCTCTTCCCTTCGCAGGCACTGTCTCATTAACGTTACCTTATCGTTCCTGACCGGCACCCCTTCGCGGACGCCCCTATAGGTCCGCTCCGGGATGCGCCCCGGCTGTGATGTACGGATCCGGAGGATAAATGAAAATGTAGCATAGCTCATGCCCGGTGTAAATATACCGTTTTGCTTTCGGATGCATTATACTGTCTGTGAGGAAGAAGCCGTGAACAGTAACGATTCAGCCGGTCTTCGCGGAACGGTTTTCAGAAGCAACCGTGCGATCCGCGGATACCGGACAGGGAAGCATTCCCTGCTTTGTTGAAGAACAGGAAAGGATGAACATGGATAAGATACTTCTCCTTGACGGTGCGATGGGCACCATGCTGCAGAAGGCCGGATTGAAGAGCGGCGAGAAGCCGGAGCTTTTCGGAATGCGTCATCCGGATGTGGTCAGCCGGATCCATAAGCGTTACATGGAGGCCGGCAGCGACGTGATCTACGCGAATACATTCGGGGTGAACAGCCGCAAGCTTGCAGGATGCGATGTGTCTGTCCCTGAGGTGATCAGGGCGAACATCGCTACGGCTGCAGACGCTGCCGCCTCTTTTCCGGACAGGCATATCCGGACCGCCCTGGATGTTGGGCCGATCGGCGAACTGATGGAGCCTCTCGGAACACTCTCCTTCGACGAGGCTTATGAATGCTTCCGCGAGATCGTCACTGCCGGAGAGATGGCAGGCGCGGACCTGGTAGTCTTTGAAACCATGACGGATCTCAATGAAGTGCGCGCAGCGGTTCTTGCAGCGAAGGAAAATACTTCTCTCCCTGTCTGGGTCACAATGACCTTTGAAAAGACCGGAATGACCTTTGCCGGCACCGATCCAGGCGCGATGGCTCTCACGCTTGACGCTCTGGGCGTGGATGCCATGGGTGTGAACTGCTCCCTCGGGCCGGAGGATCTGGTTCCCATCGTTGAAAAGATCCGCTCTTTCACGAAGCTGCCTCTCATCGTCAAGCCAAACGCCGGGCTCCCCGATCCCAGAACAGGTGACTATGCCATGACGCCGGAGCATTTTGCAAGGAGCATGATGGTTTTTCCGGCGATGGGCGTCTCCATTCTCGGCGGCTGCTGCGGAACCAATCCCGCCTTCCTGGAAGCGCTGGGAAGAAGCTGCCTGGGGACAGCCGGAATGAGAAGCACCGGAATGGACTTTGCAGAAATGAAAGCCGGCGGAACGGACTTTGCAGGGCCGGGGACGACCGGAAGCGGCCCGGAGGAAATGAAGAAACAGGATCCCTGTGGCAGATTAAACGGCGTATGCTCCGCAGGCCGGGTTGTGCCTCTCGACGGGAAGATCCGTGTAGTGGGAGAATGTATCAACCCCACCGGAAAGAAACGGCTCCAGCAGGCGCTGCGCGAGCATGACATGGATTATGTCATGCGCTGCGCGATCGAGCAGGCAGAGGCCGGGGCCGATATCCTGGACATCAATGTCGGACTGCCCGGCGCGGATGAAAAGGCGCTCATGACGGATGTGGTCCGGGCGGTTCAGAGTGTAACGGATCTTCCCCTGCAGATTGATTCCTCCAACGCGGATGTGATCGAAGCAGGGCTTCGCGCAGCCTGCGGCCGCGCGATTGTCAATTCTGTCAGCGCGGACGGGGAAAAATGCCGGCAGATCCTTCCGATCGTCAAAAAATACGGTGCCTGTGTGATCGGCCTTGCCCTTGGCAGGTCCGGAATGCCTGCCGACGCCGCCGGCCGTATCGACCATGTTAAAACGATCCTGAAATACACGGATGCGTACGGAATCCCGCGCAGGGATGTCATCATTGACTGTCTTGCTCTCACTGTATCAGCGCAGCAGGAGCAGGCGATGGAAACGCTGCATGCCGTCGAATATGTATCAAGAACCTACGGCGTCCACTGCACGCTGGGCGTCAGCAACATCTCCTTCGGACTTCCCCGGCGCAGCTTTGCGACCGTCAGCTTTCTGACGCAGGCAATGTACTGCGGGCTGGATCTTCCGATCATCAATCCAAACCGGCTCGAGATCATGGACGCAGTCGCAGCATTCCGCGCGCTGTCCGGACAGGATGTTTCCTGCAGCGCCTATATCGAACGCTTTGCGGGCCGGACAGCTGCCGCTCCGGTATCTGTCCCGGGTCCCGCCCCAGAAAGATCAGAAGGAAAAGGGAATCCGCACGCCCCGGCAGACGCGGGCGGCGATCCTCTGCGGAAGGCGGTTCTGCATGGTCTTCCCGGAGAAGTTCGTGCCCTCACCTCAAAGCTCCTGGAGTCTAAAGAGGCGATGCGGATCATCGAAGAGGACCTGATCCCGGCGCTGGACGAGGTCGGCGCGCGTTACGAGAAGCAGCTGCTGTTTCTTCCGCAGCTGATCAATTCGGCAAATGCCGCATCCGCGGGATTTGATCTGATCAAAGACAGGATTGCCGCCGGAAGCGAGGGGATCTCAAAGGGAAAGATCATCCTTGCGACCGTGGAAGGAGACATTCACGACATCGGAAAGAACATCGTGAAGACCGTGCTCGAAAACTACGGCTTCACCATATTGGATCTCGGGAGGGACGTCCCGCCAGATAAGATCCTGGACGCTGCAAAGGCGCCCGATATCAGGCTTGTGGGGCTGTCCGCCCTGATGACGACGACGCTCCCGGCGATGGAAAAAACCATCCGCATCCTGAAAAACGCAGGATGCGGAGTAAAGGTCATCGCAGGCGGTGCGGTTGTCACGGAGCAGTATGCAAAGGAGATCGGCGCGGACTACTATGCGAAGGACGCAAAGGCAGCTGTTGACATCGCCCGCATCGTCTACGGCAATGCTCATCAGCTGCAGCCAATTCCTTAGGGAAACGCGGATTGATTCCGTTTTGCGGTTGATAAGACCTGTGGCGAAGCGTTTCCCGAAATGATCTTTGTGCAAATGACTGTAAGGTTCCTCAGGAAAGGTACTCTCTCGCTTCCCGCAGCATCTTCTCCATGGCGGCCCTTCCGGGAGCGCCCTCGGTCAGGCGCTTTTCCACGCAGGTCTGCAGAGAGATCGCGGAATGGATATCCTCGTCAAACCGGTCCGAAAAGGCACGGAATTCGTCGAGGGTCAGATCATCCAGGGCACAGCCCTTCTCGATGCAGTGAAGAACCAGCGCTCCGACGATTCCGTGCGCATCGCGGAAGGGCACGCCCTTTGTGACCAGATAGTCAGCCGCGTCGGTTGCGTTGGTAAATCCATTCCGCGCGGAAGCGGCCATGACATCCTTGTGAAAACGCATGGTCGCGATACATCCGTCAAAGAGCTTCAGATTGCCTTTGAGCGTGTCGATCGCGTCAAAGGCAGACTCCTTGTCTTCCTGCATATCCTTGTTATACGCAAGCGGGAGACCTTTCATGGTTGTCAGAATCGAGACCAGCGCTCCATAAACCCGGCCGGTTTTACCGCGGACCAGTTCCGCGATATCCGGATTCTTCTTCTGCGGCATGATGCTCGATCCGGTGGAAAACGCGTCATCCAGCTCCACAAACCGGTATTCATTGCTGTTCCAAAGGATGACCTCCTCCGCGAACCTGCTCAGGTGCATCTGGCAGATCGACAATGCGCCGAGAAACTCGATGAGATAATCCCGGTCGGAAACGCCATCCATGGAATTGCGGCACGGCCGGTCAAATCCCAGTTCCTTCGCAGTAAAAGCACGATCCAGCGGGTAGGTCGTTCCGGCCAGGGCGCCGCTTCCCAGCGGGCAGGTATCCATCCGCCCGGCGATGGAGGAGATCCTCTCCCGGTCTCTCCGGAACATTTCAAAATATGCGCCGAAATGATGCGCCAGCGTTACCGGCTGCGCCTTCTGCAGGTGAGTGAATCCCGGCATGAAAGTATCGACATTCTCCTCCATTCCCTTCAGGATCGTCCCGAGAAAATGCGCAAGCAGCTCATCCACCTGACCGATCTCGTCACGCACATACAGCTTCATGTCCAGCGCGACCTGATCGTTGCGGCTTCTTCCGGTATGAAGCTTCTTGCCCGCATCACCGATCCGCTCTGTCAGATGTGCCTCCACAAAGCTGTGGATATCCTCATACGCAGAAGAAAACTCCAGTTTCCCGCTCTCCAGGTCCGCCCGGATGCTTTCAAGACCATCGATGATCTGCCGGGTCTCCTCCCCGGTAAGGATCCCCTGCCTGCCGAGCATGGCCGCGTGCACGATGCTGCCGCGGATATCCTGTTCATAGAGTCTTTTATCAAATGGAAGGGAATCGTTGAACTGCTTCATCAGTTCATCTGTCTCCTTCGTGAATCTTCCTCCCCAAAGCTGAGCCATTGCTTTCTCCTTTCTTCCGTTCCATCCTCTCTGCCCTCGAATATACACAGCCGCAGTAATCCTGCCTGTACAGCCCGTATTCCTTTGAAAGAACGATGGATCTCTGATAGCCCCCTTTCTTCTTGAAATCAGAAGGAAGGTGCTTTACTCCATATTTCTCTTCCAGGAAAAGTCCGATCTCATTGATCTTATCCGCCCGTTTCAGAGGACTGATGGAAAGGGTCGTCGTAAAATAATCATATCCGCCCTGCGCGGCATAAACGGCAGCCTCCTCCATGCGCAGGCGGTAACAGGCGAAACACCGCTCTCCGCCCTCCCGGATATGCTCCAGCCCTCTGATGGCTTCATGGAACCGTTCCGGATCGTATTTTCCCCTGACAAACGTCACCGGATATACGGGGTTCATCCGGCCAATCAGCCGCTCAAGCTCTTCCTCCCTGTGGCGGTACTCTTCTTCCGGTTCAATATTGGGATTGTAGAAAAGATCCGTTATCTCAAACCAGGAAGAGAGATATTCCAGGACATAACTGGAACACGGGGCGCAGCAACTGTGAAGCAGCAGGCGGGGAGGCCGCTTTGCATGACCGGATTCCTTCTGCGCGCGAAGCTCCTCCAGGAGCTCCTCCAGCATCTTCTGGAAGTTCATCGTCTCCCGGTATGGCCGAAGCCACCCTCCCCGCGCTCTGTCTCATCCAGCTCATCCTTCTGGATAAATGACACGGAAAGACAGGGCATCACTACCAGCTGGGCGATCCGCTCGCCCTCCTCTACACAGCGTTCCTCTTCCGTGTCATTGTGAAGCGCGACCATGATCTCGCCACGATAATCAGAATCCACAACGCCTACACAGTTTGCGGGGCGAAGGCCCTTTTTCGCGGCCAGGCCGCTTCTTGCAAACACGGCACCGAAGTACCCTTCCGGAATCGCGCAGGCGATCCCTGTTCCGATCAGCACACTGGTATGGGGTGCGATCAGGGTTCTCTGCGCTCCGGTGCAGGCGTACAGATCATAACCGGCGGCCTGCCTGGAGCCGGCCGTGGGAAGCTTTGCGTCTTTTTTCAGTTTTTTTACAGGAATCCCGACATTCATAGGTTCCGTTGTCCTCCCATCCCTGTCGATCCATTCCGTCAGGAAAACGCTTCCCTGCACACGCACTGGTAAAAAGCGGAACAGAATGAATCTCTGACAGAATCCGTGTTTTCTCAAAAAACAATGAATGACTGCGGCTGCAGCGTCACCATCCCGCCTGCCAGCGTTCCGGAACCAATCTGCCATAAAGCCTGCCTGTCCGGTACGTCAACTGCCGCGGACACGCATTCCGAAGATGGATTCACCGCGCAGATCCTCTCTCCTCTCTGATAAACAAAGGGGAGGGATCCTTTTTCCATATACAGAATCTTCAGGTTCGGCACTGCCTGCAGATCAGGATCCTTATGGCGCAGGGAGAGGATCGATCTGACCATATGAAGCAGCGAGGAGGGATCCTCCAGCATCTCGCTGACGACAGGCGCATCCCCGGCCGGGTCAACCGGCAGATAAAGATCCTTCTCATCAGCGTCCGAGAATCCAAGGTTCTTATCACGGCTCCACTGCATGGGAGAACGGCTTCCGGTTCGGAAGTATCCGCCCTCCAGGGTCCTGAGGCTCAGGTAGCGCTGCCCGATCTCATCCCCATAATAGAGGAACGGAACGCCGGGCATCGTAAACAGGAACGCGTAAAACAGCTTCAGTTCCTCCGGCGTCAGGCCAAAGGAAGGGCGGACCGTGTCGTGGTTGCAGGTGATAAGGCTGATGTACCCGAGATCCTTCGTCTCCTCATACAGCTTCAGGTATCCGTCCATAAAGCGGGTGATGTCACCGCCCGCATCCATGCGGAAGAAGCTGTGATCCTCATACTTCATGTCACAGTCCGGATCCTCGCCGGTAAAGAAGGGGTCGGAATAAACGAGGCTTCCCGCATGATTCTGATAGTCCCGGACAAGTGTCGAGTAAGGAGAATCGGCTTCATTCAGCAGAAAATCCGCGTGAAAGCCGGCCTTCAGGGAAAGCTCGGGGTGACTCCATTCCGAAACCAGGGCACATTCCGGATAATCCCTGTCCAGCATGGCCCGGATCTCTTTCCAGATCCGGCTCGTGCCTGTCTTCTTTTCATCATCCCCTTTTACCAGGGAGGCCGCCATATCCACACGGAAGCCGTCGCAGCCCCTGTCCATCCAGAAGCGCATCACGTCCTTGACCGCTTCCACCGTAGAGCGGGCCGCATCGCCGTCAGATGCGCATTTCCAGCTCTCATCCGCATCCAGCCAGCCATAGTTCAGGGCAGGCTGGCATTTGAAGAAATTCAGAAGATAGGTTCCCGGTCTCTCGGCTTCCCCGCCGATATACGGATAGCCGAAATTTCCTGCGCCCCGGAAGCAGAAATCGGTCCAGATATACCGGTCGGAAAACTCATTTTTCTCTAAAGAACAGCTCTTCCTGAACCATTCATGCTCCTCGGAGGTATGTCCGGGAACCAGATCCAGAAGGACGTGAATCCCTCTGCTGTGGGCCTCCTCAAACAGACGTACCAGATCTTCATTGGTGCCGTAGCGGGCAGCTGTCTTTTTATAATCACGCACATCGTATCCGGCATCCCTGAAAGGGGAATCAAAACATGGATTGATCCACAGGGCATTGAAGCCAAGATCGCGGATATAATCCAGCCTGGAGATGATTCCCTGGAAATCACCGATTCCGTCCGCGTTGGAATCGCAGAATGACTGAGGATAGATCTCATAAAAAACGGCGTCATTTAACCAGTTCGGCATCAGAATACTCCTTTCCTGTTGTTGTAACCAACACATCGCAGTTTTTAATACAGCCCTCTGCACATTCTGCAAAGGGCTGCAAATAAATAGTATACTTTTCCACACATCTCCTTCCGCGATGTCAGAAGCCGGCCGTAGCGTTCAGCCTTCGCTCCATCGCCTCCGGATTGTTGCAGTAGCGTACCGCGTTTTCCCTGGTGATCCGTCCCTTCCGGAACAGGTCATAGATGGACTCATCCATCGCGATCATCCCTTCCGCCGCGCCGCTGCGGATCGTCGCGTCGATCTGATGCGTCTTTCCTTCACGGATCAGGCTGCGGATCGCCGTATTCGCGTACATCACCTCAAATACCGCCGTGACGGCTCCGTCCACAGTCGGAACCAGCTGCTGGGAGATCACACACCGAAGCATCATCGCCAGCTGAAGCCTGATCTGGTTCTGCTGACCGGCAGGGTAGATATCGATTATCCGGTCAACCGCATTTGCCGCGCCCTGGGTGTGCAGCGTTGAAAACAGCAGGATCCCCGTCTCCGCCGCAGTCATGGCAACCTCGATGGTCTCATGGTCTCGCATCTCGCCCAGCAGGATGACATCCGGACTTTCTCTCAGCGCGCTGCGCAGCGCGTGAATATAATCCACGACATCGTTCCCGATCTCACGCTGCGTAACGATACACCTGTCGTGCCGGTGTACAAACTCAATCGGATCCTCCATCGTGATAATGTGTCCCTCGCGCGTCCTGTTGATATGGTCTATCATGCAGGCCAGCGTTGTGGACTTGCCGCTTCCGGTCGCCCCCGTCACCAGGATGAGGCCGTTGCGGATGTCAGCCGCTTTCATGACAGGATCGGGGATTCCAAGCTTGGATGCGTCCGGGAGGCCGAAACGGATCACGCGCAGGACAACAGCCAGCGAGCTTCTCTGATGGAAAACGTTTGCGCGGAATCTTCCGAACGCCGAGATCGAGAAAGAAAAGTCATCGTCAAACGTCTCATCTTCAATCACCCGGTTATGCCGTCCGCACTGGGTATAGATCGCACGGACAATCTGTTCCGTATCCTCCGGATGAAGAACCCCTTCCGCCCTGTCCTGCCTTCCCAGAACCTTGTAAGTCAGAGGAAGTCCCGGGATGATGAATACATCCGACGCCTCAAGGCGCAGCGCCTCCTGCAGGATATTGTTTAATTCTATCATGATTATGCCAGACCTGTTCCTTCCACCGATGTTTCCGGCAGAGTGTTGAGATATCCGTCCTCATCCTCTGTAAGCTTCTGCGCGCCTTCCGGAAGAACATCCGAATACTCCTTCTCCGCTACTGTTTCGATATCCCACTTCGTGACAGTGAGCATCCCGTCGCTGTCAGCCTCAGCAGTGATATGAAGATACTGATTCATCGAAAACCGTATCGTTGTTGTGTACACATCTCCATCCTGCTGTGTATCGGCAGGAAGCGGGGCGCCTCCGCGAAGATGATCATCCATCGACGCCAGCCACTCCTGACCGGCCCTCTCACTCATGGCATTCTGCTGCGCGAATACCATCTGACGGTCTGCCAGAGCCTTATCCGTCTGGGCGCCTACCAGTGAAAGCAGGGCCAGCACCGCAAGCAGAATCAGTACACAGGTTATCACGATCGTCAGCGCGCCGGATCGAATCGGCTGCCTTGGCTTTCTCACATTCATGATGCTGCCTCCGTTATTGCCGTCTGCGAAGATGCCGTCTCCGCTCCTGCCTGCGTCAGGGAATCCTCCGCTCCATCCGCGGAATCGGAATCACCGGTATCAATCACGGAGATATCGCCAAAATCGATTTCCTCATCCCCGGACAGAACCGCATCCACCGCGTCAGGGAAGTAGACAGCCGTATCGAGCTGGGCAAGATCCTCATCCGGATCCTGCACGTTGACGATGCTCATATTGCCCGTGATCATATAACCAACCGCCCTGACTTCACATGTCATCATCAGGTTCACCTGATACGGTCCGTTTTCAGACTGCAGTCCGCTTTCGTCAAAGAAAAGCGTGATCGATGTCTGCGGGGTCTCATCGTCACTGTATTCATCATTCGCTTCATCGATCAGATTCTGCTGCGCCTCTCCGATCCTGCCCTCACCGGCCTCAAACATGGCCGTTATGTTCTGCGCAACCTGCGCAGCCTGTGTTCTCCTCGCCGCAAAGCGGGACTTCAGCGCTGCAGCGCCAAAGATCCTGACCAGAATCGACAGCATCAGGAGAAGCAAAAATGTGACGATCAGCGTCTCAACAAAGAACGCCCTGTTTTTCCTGGCTCTCATGACGATCCCTCCTTTGCGTGGAGGTGGATTCTCCGGACCCCGTCCTCGGTTGTTATCTGAGCGATTCCGTCCCCGATCGTAACCTGAAACAGATCGGTCTTTGCGATCCTCTGCGGCTCTGAGCTGATGCCCTCCGCCTGCTGGGAGGTGATCGACTCCATCAGATAACCGTCTTCCAGCCAGATTCTGGTCTGGAACGGTTTGGCTCCGGACGGGTCATGAATCACGAGAACGTCACCAT
The DNA here is from genome assembly GCA_905236545.1 of uncultured Lachnospiraceae bacterium. Taxonomy (GTDB): domain Bacteria; phylum Bacillota; class Clostridia; order Lachnospirales; family Lachnospiraceae; genus Porcincola. Next base: position 4,352 of record CAJOQO010000007.1, on the reverse strand, counting down.
TCTCACCGTGTTCAACCTCCAGCGCGCCGGTTTCATCGTTGGCGACAATCTTGGACGCGGTATAACTCAGCGCCCCTCTCCGGTTCATATTATCAGAGCGGTTCTCGGTGATCGAATCGAAAAGTCCTCCCCCCATCGCAGAGAGAACCATGATTCCGATCAGCATGATGGCGAACAGGGCAACGACAAACAGAGCGGCGTAATCAATCTCCCTTCTGTCGCCTGCGGACCTTCTGTTCATGCCGGTTCCTCCCTCTTTATCGATCTTATGATTAACCCGCCAAAAGCCGATTACGGATTCACCGCAGGAAAGCCTGCGTGGAGGTCAGGCTTTTGTCGCTGTAATCATCTTATTGTTTCAATGATATCTGAACGGCCGGCAGTTCGTTCCCGCGTCCGGCCTCCAGCGATACCGCATACCTGGCGCCATCATAGCGGATGCCGTAGTTCTGCTCCAGGTACCCGATGTCCGACGGATAGGTACCCTCGATGGCATAACACTGTACGCATGCTTCCGTTACGTTCTGCCGAAGGCTCTCTATGGCCTGTCTGTTCATATCCAGATCCAGACGCGAAAAGAGAATCACACACAGCATGAGGACAATAACGGCAGCCACAAGAACCGCGATGATACGTCTGGCCCTCTGCGCAGGAGTAACACGCGGCCTGTCATGATAGATAACATCCCTCATGGATGACACCCTCCCTGTCCGTCAGACCGCTCCGAGAATACCGATCAGCGGAATCATGGTGCTCAGAAGCACGATGCCTACCGCGATGGTCAGGAACGCTGAGATCACCGGCTCAATGGAATCGATCAGGCTGTCCACAGCCTCATCCGCCTCCAGTGAAAATGAATTCGCCAGCTTTCCGAGCATCTGCTCCGTCTGTCCGGCCTTGACCGCGGACATGAACAGTCTGGCGTAGAGCGGCTCAAACAGTCCTTTGTCATAGATCGCGCGGGAAAGCCCGACATTGTCTTCCTTCATATGCGTGCGAACGGCGTCAACCCTGGCCCTGGTCACGGGATCCGTGACAAGCTCCTGGGCTGCAGTAATGGAAGTGTCCACGTCAGCGCCGCTGGCGACAAACAGGTGCAGAACCTGGGTAAAATGCGCAAGAGAAAGCTTGCTGATCGCGTCCTTTGCCGGTCCGAACCTGGAGAGAAAGCTTACCGAAGACGCATTGTCGGCTCCGTTGCTGCGGACGGTTCTCGCGGTCAGAAGAAGGAAGATGCCGAACACGATCGCCAGGATAAGCGCGACAGTGCCGACAACATACGCGATACGCAGATAAACATAAGCCGAGGTTGTAAGGCCGCCCGCCAGCGAACGGTAGACATTCGTGAAGACAGGAAGTACTCTCACAAGAAGCAGAACCAGAATCGCCGCGGTCAGAATCAGAAGAATCATCGGGTAGTTCACCGCGCTCTTCATCTTTCTCGCAAGCCGGTCTCTGCTCTCATAATAGTCCGCGAGGCTTCTCAGCACGCCCTCGCTCTTTCCTGTCTTCTCACCCGCCGCAAGCATCTTACATGCGTGAGTCGGAAAATACCCGCTCTCAAGCATGGCTGCAGACAGCTGCGGCTGGCCGGTCAGCATCCGGTTCTGGACCGCCTTGGCCGCGTCACGAAAATCATTCGCGGCAGCGTCATCCGCCAGAAGGCCGACAGATTCCTCCGCATCGATGCCTGCGGAGATCAGCATGGCCATGTTCCGGCAGAAAATGCTCACGGCCAGATTCCCAAGTTCTTTCACCGCCATTTTCTCTCTTCCTCCATCATGTACGAATCTGTATCATAAGGTATCCTGATACATTTCCATTTATTTTATCACAATGCATCCGAGCTGTCACGGTCGGATATGCCTTCCTGCCGTGTTATTCGATCAGCATCGCATCCCCGAACGAGAAGAATCTGTAGCGCTCCTTCACTGCTTCTTCATATGCCCTCAGCACATGCTCTTTCCCCGCGAAGGCCGCAACCAGCATGATCAGGGTTGATTCCGGCAGATGGAAATTCGTGATCAGCGCGTCCATGACGCGGAACCGGTATCCGGGATAGATAAAAATATCGGTATCCATCTCACCGCTTCTGACGGTTCCGTCCTCCAGCGCCATGGACTCGAGCGTCCGGCAGCTCGTGGTTCCGACAGCGATTACCCTGTGTCCGGACGCATGCGTCTCATTGATCAGGCGCGCGGTTTCTTCCGGAACGATACAGTGCTCCGTGTGCATATGGTGCTGCGTGACATCTTCCACCTTCACCGGGCGGAAGGTGCCGAGTCCCACATGGAGCGTCAGCTGGGCGAGATTCACGCCCCTGCTGCGGATCCGGTTCAGCAGATCCTTCGTAAAATGCAGGCCTGCCGTCGGAGCCGCAGCGGACCCGTCAAGCTTCGCGTACACTGTATTGTACCGCGCCGGATCCTGCAGCGTGTGGGTGATATAAGGCGGAAGGGGCATCTGCCCGAGACGGTCCAGAATCTCTTCGAATACGCCGTCATAGGTAAAATGCACATAGCGGTTTCCATCCGAAACGATGTCTGTCACCTCGCCGGTCAGAAGGCCTCCGCCGAACAGGATCCTTGCTCCCGGCCTGGCCTTCTTTCCGGGACGGACCAGCGTCTCCCAGACGGACTCCCGCCCCTTTACCCGGTTCAGCAGAAGCACCTCCACGGCCGCGCCGGTATCCTCCTTCTCGCCGATCAGTCTCGCCGGAATCACCTTCGTATTATTGATGACCAGCGTATCCCCCTGATCAAGATAATCCACGATATCGCAAAAATGCCTGTGGCTGATCTCCCCGGTATCTTTCTTCAGGCACATCAGCCGGGACGAAGAACGATCCTCGAGGGGATCCTGCGCGATCAGTTCCTTTGGAAGGTCATAGTAAAAATCTGATGTCTTCATAAAAATCTATTTCCGAACAGCTCCTTACGATAGAAAGAGGACAGCTTAACGTGTCCTCTTTCAGAATTATTTTTAGAAAGCCCGAAATGCCGATGCCCCGCCTTTTGACTCCTAGCGTAAAGCCAGGTGGGTAACCGCAGCATGCGTTTCTGCCTTCCGTTCGGAGACGGCCTGACATCAGCCGCAGCAATTTAGGGAACCCGTTCAAGTCGATGTAGGTTCAAAAATAAACAGAACTGTCGCACACCCCAGGCAGCATGTCTTTCCTTGTTTTTACAAGTCCATTATGCCATCTTTAGTTCCGTAAGTCAATATCCAATGTTTGATGAAGCATCTTCAATATTCTGTGGACACTGGAGTCGAGTTTTTCAGAGGTCAGCTCCTCCTCCCGCGGAGTAAAGGTCACCGTGAAGGCCATCGACTTTTTCCCTGCCGGAATCGAAGCGCCTTCATAGACATCGAACAGATGCACATCGGTCACATTTTTACACGTGCCGCGGATCACTTCCTCCACCTGCGCGCAGGTGATCTCTTTTCGCATCACCAGCGCAAGGTCACGCTTCTCCACCGGGAACTTCGGAATCGGCGTAAACTTCACAGGAGTATCATAATACTTCTCCAGAAGGCTCAGATCCAGCTCCATCAGATATGCCTTCGTCCGCAGGCTGAAGGAACGCATGATCTCATAGCGCACGGAACCGAAGTATCCGACCTTCTCCCCGCCGCAGAAGATCTCCGCGCACTGGTAAGGATGAAGAAATGGTTTCGAGGCGTCCTGATACGTAAAGGATACCCGCAGGAACTCAGCAACCGTATCAGCGATTCCCTTGAGCGTAAAGAAGCTCTCGGAAGGTCCCCAGATGCCGGCGCAAAGAGTCGCTTTCTCCGCGGGATATTCCTTCAGCGGAAGCTCCCGGGCTTCAAAACGGCTCGCGATTTCAAAGAGCCGTCCGTCGATCGTTCCAACCTTCTGATTGCGCTCAATCGCGCGCATCATGCTCGGCGCCAGAGTCGTCCGGAGAATCGACAGATCCTCATTGATCGGATTCAGGATCCTTACCGCCCTGCATTCCGGATCCTGATCGGTGAAGCCCAGCAGAGCGAGATCGGACGGGCTGTAGAAGGAATAATGCATCGCTTCGAACAGTCCTTCCGCGCACAGCCGCTCCTTCAGCGCTTTCTCCGTCTTCTGCTTCAGCGTAAGTCCTCCGGCTGTCACGGCAGCGCTTGTGAGCATGGTCGGACGGATATGGTCGTAGCCGTACATGCGGATCACTTCTTCGGAGATATCCGGATAATTCTCTATATCGGTGCGGAATGCCGGAACCATCAGCTTCAGCTCATCGCCCCTGACTTCCGGAGCAAATCCCAGGTTCTTCATGATCCGGACGATCTCATCCGCCGGAACCTCGATTCCAAGAACAGAATTGACCTTTTCGATC
>CAJOQO010000006.1 GCA_905236545.1 uncultured Lachnospiraceae bacterium | reverse complement strand
TCGATCCTCGTCTTAACCATCCCGGCGATCTTATTGATATCAATGTCCTTCGAGATTGTTTTTCTGATCTGCGGAATTGCACGCGCGGCATATTCTTCGAAATCCATCGATTTAATGTACTCGCCGTTCATCCACTTCAGCTTCTGAATGTCAAATACTGCGGGAGACTTGCTCATATGGTGATAGTCAAAGTTTTCCACCAGCTCAGGCAGACTGAAGATCTCCCTGTCATCAGACGGGCTCCACCCAAGAAGAGCCACATAATTGATGACCGCCTCCGGAACGAAGCCCTGTTCGATCAGATCCTCAAAGGAGGAGTGGCCGCTGCGCTTGGAGAGCTTATGATGCTCCTCATCCGTGATCAGCGGGCAATGCACGTAGACAGGAACTTCCCATCCGAACGCTTCATACAGAAGATTATATTTCGGAGCGGAAGACAGATACTCATTTCCCCTTACAACATGTGTGATCCCCATCAGATGATCATCCACCACATTGGCAAAATTGTATGTCGGAAAACCATCTGACTTAATCAGAACCATATCATCCAGCTCTGCGTTCGGAACCTCGATCGTTCCATAGATATCGTCGTCAAAGGAAGTTGTCCCCTCCTCCGGAACATTCTGCCGGATGACATACGGCATCCCCGCGTCAAGATTCGCCCGGATCTCTTCATCGGAAAGGTTCAGGCAATGTTTGTCATAGATCATGATCTCCTTACCGTTCACGACAGTGCGCAGAGACTCCAGGCGTTCCTTCGTGCAAAAACAATAGTAAGCCTTTTTCCTGTCAATCAGGAGCTTTGCGTACTTGGTGTAGATTCCGGCCTTCACCCGGTCGCTCTGCACATAAGGGCCGGCTTCTCCGGGGCAGTCAGGGCCTTCATCCGGAATCAGACCTGTCTTTTCAAGGGTGCGGTTAATAATATCGACTGCGCCCTCCACCTCTCTTTCCTGATCCGTGTCTTCTATGCGAAGCATGAATGTGCCGCCCTCATGCTTCGCGATCAGATAAGCGTAAAGGGCGGTTCTAAGGTTTCCGACATGCATCCGGCCGGTCGGGCTCGGAGCGAATCTGGTTCTCACTTCTGCCATAATCGTCAGTACTCTCCTTCTGTATGATAATCCTATGATCACAGCGCCAAAGCCCGGCCTGCACGCAGGCTTGCCTGCAGCGGAGGAAAATGGGCTGGCGCGCCCCTGCATGAGTGCGCAGTGGTACGCAGGCACCAGGTCCGCCTTGTAAAGAATTGAACGATCAGCTGCTTATGCCGGCTCCTTATTTTTTCATCCGGATCTGTCCTGAGATGGACAAAGCCAGCATCATCTCCGTCATGAGGAACAGGATGGAGGTACCCCCATAGGAGACGAACGGCAGCGTGATGCCTGTCGTCGGAATGACATTCAGAACCACTGCGATGTTCAAAACCACCTGCAGAGATATGTGGGCAAAAATCCCCGTCGCGATCAGGCTGCCGAGAAGATCCGGCGCATTGGTCGCGATAAAAAACAGTCTCCACAGAAGAAACACGAACAGCAGGACGACAATCATCGCGCCCAGAATCCCGAGTTCTTCACAGATAATGGAGAAGATCATATCATTCTGTGCTTCCGGAAGCGCGCCAAGCTTCTGCGCGCTGTTGCCAAGACCCTTTCCGAAAATGCCGCCTGATCCGATCGCATACAGGCCCTGCATCACCTGATAGCCGCCCTTATCCTGGTTCTCCTCCGGATGCAGCCATGTGGCGATCCGCTGAATCCGGAATGATCCGGACTGTGTCATACTGTCCATCACGCCTGTTACACGAAGAATCTGAACAAGAATCAGTCCTGCCACGATCACAATCGCTGTAAGTCGGAGCAGTTTTCCGGGATTCGGGTGCGCGACGACAATCAGTATGTAGGTAATACCGAGAATGATAACAGCTGTGGAAAGATTCTCCGTAAACAGGTAAGTCAGAACAGCCGTTCCCGCTCCCAGCGCGCCGATCTGAGCGGGAACCTTGAACTTTTTGAATCGGAAGCCGGCCTTTACGATCAGCATCGGCAGAAACAGGATAATGGCAACCTTTGCCAGCTCCGCAGGCTGAAAGGAAATGCTGCCGATATAGATCCAGCGGCGGGCGCCGTTGATCGTTCTTCCGATGAACCTGGTCGCGATCAGCAGAATGTTTGAGACAATGAACAGAGGCCAGGCATACCGGGCATAGATATGATAGTCGATCTTTGAGAAGATCAGCATCAGGAAGAATGCCGCGATGCTGATCAGCGACTGCTTCTCAAAATAATGCATGTCATTCTGAAAGGTAACGGACGCCTCGTAGGCACTGGTAGAATAAAGCATAACAAGGCCGAAGCAGGTCAGAAGGACAACCACGGCCATCAGATTATAGTCATAGTAATCCAGACCGTCTTCCTTTTCCGCCCTCTTTCTGCCGCGCAGCAGCGAGAAGTTCCTCTTCTCTTCCTTTCCGGTCCGGAAGCCCCGCCTCGCGTCCGCTTCATTTGCCATGTGTGTACTCCCTCTGTTTGCTCCGCCGCTCAGCCCTCTCACGCACCGTTACGGTTCTTTCGCGTTAATGTAAGGAATCAGGCCTCCCGCACTGATGATCTTCTGCATAAATGGCGGGAACGCCTGTCCCTTCCAGCTCCTGTTCTGTGTTTTGTCTGTGATGATCCCTGTGTCAAGATCAACCTCAACCGTATCCCCGGCCTGAATCAGGGCAGCCGCCTCCGGACACTCCACGATCGGAAGACCGATATTAATGGCGTTGCGGTAGAAAATCCTCGCAAAAGTCTGGGCGATCACGCAGCTGACTCCCGCGGCCTTGATCGCGATGGGCGCATGTTCCCGCGAGGATCCGCATCCAAAGTTCTTCTCCGCCACGATAATATCGCCTGCCTGAACCTTCGATGCAAATGCGCTGTCGATGTCTTCCATGCAGTGAGCCGCCAGTTCCTTCGGATCGGAGGAGTTCAGGTATCTTGCGGGAATAATGACATCGGTATCAACATTATCGCCATATTTGAATACAGCACCTTCCAGTTTCATTGCACTCCTCCTCTCAGACCTCTTCCGGTGATACGATCCTGCCGGCTACGGCGCTCGCAGCCGCCACTGCAGGACTGGCGAGATAGATCTCGGAATCCACCGCGCCCATGCGGCCGACAAAGTTCCGGTTTGTCGTTGAGATACATCTCTCCTTTCCTGCAAGGATCCCCATATATCCGCCCAGGCAGGGACCGCAGGTCGGCGTCGACACAACCGCGCCCGCCTCGATAAAGATCTTCAGAAGCCCTTCCTCCATAGCCTGCAGATAGACCTGCTGGGTAGCGGGGATAATGATGCAGCGCACATTCTTTGCCACCTTGCGTCCCTTCAGGACGGCGGCCGCGGCGAAAAGGTCCGACAGCCTGCCGTTGGTACAGGAGCCGATCACAGCCTGGTCGATTCTGATGTCGCCGACCTCATCGATCGTCTTTGCATTCTCCGGAAGATGAGGGAAGGAAACTGTCGGCCTGAGCTTTGACAGATCAATGGTATATTCCTTCTCATATTCCGCGTCCGGATCCGCCTCAAAGGCAGTCCACTTTCTGGTTGAATGCTCTTCCATATAGCGGATCGTCTGTTCATCCACCGGGAAGATCCCATTCTTTCCACCGGCTTCAATCGCCATGTTCGCTATGGTAAAACGATCGTCCATCGTCAGATGCCGGATTCCGTCTCCGGTGAATTCCATCGACTGATACAGAGCGCCGTCCACTCCGATCATACCGATGATATGAAGGATAATATCCTTTCCGCTCACATACGGTCCCGGCATGCCTGTCAGGTGAAACCGGATCGCGGAGGGAACCTTGAACCAGGCCTTGCCTGTCACGCAGCCGGCAGCCATGTCCGTTGATCCGACGCCCGTGGAAAACGCGCCCAGCGCGCCGTATGTACAGGTGTGGGAGTCCGCTCCGATCACGACATCCCCGGCGACAACCAGTCCCTTCTCCGGAAGAAGCGCGTGCTCGATTCCCATCTGCCCGACATCAAAATAATTCGTAATGTCATGCTTCATTGCGTACTCACGCACACACTTGCAGTGTTCCGCGGACTTGATATCCTTATTCGGGATAAAATGATCCATCACAAGTGCGATCTTATCCTTGTCAAATACCCTGTCGCTGCTGAACCGGTCCATCTCATGGATCGCCACAGGTGATGTGATATCATTTCCAAGCACCAGATCCAGATCAGCCTCGATCAGATCTCCCGCGTGCACCTCGGCAAGCCCTGCCGCCCGGGCAAGGATCTTCTGTGTCATCGTCATACCCATCGTCTGACTCCTCCTGTTCGGCCTTTCAAAAATATCCGCCTGCGGCCAAAAGACCGCAGGCACCAGGAACCTGTCTTCCTCAGTTGTTGATCAGCTTGTCCTCATCGCTCCAGGAATACAGCTTCCGGATATCCTCACCGATCTTCTCGGCCGGATGGGCGGCATGCTGCCTGCGAAGCGCCTTGAAATGAACCTGCGATCCCGCATCGCTCATATCAAGCAGGAAATCCTTCGCGAAGGTTCCGTCCTGGATATCCTTCAGAATCTTCTTCATGGTCGCCTTTGTCTCATCCGTAATGATCTTCGGTCCTGTGATGTATCCGCCGTACTCAGCAGTGTTGGAGACAGAATACCACATGCCGCCGAAGCCTGACTGATAGATCAGATCCACGATCAGCTTCATCTCATGGATACACTCAAAGTACGCGTTTCTCGGATCATATCCGGCTTCCACAAGTGTCTCAAAGCCTGCCTGCATCAGGGCTGTTACGCCGCCGCAAAGAACAGCCTGTTCTCCAAACAGATCCGTTTCGGTCTCGGTCTTGTAGGTTGTTTCCAGAAGACCCGCACGCGCTCCGCCGATTCCGAGGCCATAAGCAAGTGCCAGATCAAGCGCCTTTCCGGTATAATCCTGCTGCACGGCTACCAGGCACGGTGTCCCCTTCCCGGCCTGATACTCAGAACGGACCGTGTGGCCCGGGGCCTTCGGCGCGATCATGGTGACATCGACATAAGCCGGCGGAACGATACATCCGTAATGAATGTTGAAGCCGTGCGCAAACATGAGCATATTGCCCTCTTCCAGATTCGGCTCAATATCTTCCCGGTAGAGCTTCGCCTGCTTTTCATCATTTATCAGGATCATGATAATATCGGCCTTCTTCGCCGCCTCAGCGGCGGTATATACCTCAAAGCCCTGCTCCTGCGCTCTCTTCCAGCTTCTGGATCCCTCATAGAGGCCGATGATGACATGGCATCCGGACTCCTTCAGATTCAGTGCATGCGCATGGCCCTGACTGCCGTAGCCGATGATCGCGATCGTCTTTCCTTCCAGCAGAGACAGATTGCAATCCTCCTGATAATAAATCTTTGCCGCCATAAATTCTTTTCCCTCTCTTTCATTCCATTCGTTTTATGTTTTTGGTAATTGTTCAGTCAGATCAGCTTGCTTATCTGACGGATCTGAGTGGTTCCAGGGGGCGGACAAGCGGTGGAACCGCTCTGTCCGCCCACATCGAAGAACATGAAGTGTTCTGAGCAATGGGGGTGCTGAACCGTTACGTTTTTTCTACGCCGTC
>CAJOQO010000005.1 GCA_905236545.1 uncultured Lachnospiraceae bacterium | reverse complement strand
GGGCACCATGAGAAGGCCACAGGGGTTCCTGAGCGGCAGACTTTCGGGGGTCGGAGCGAAGGAACCCCTGTGGCTGCCGACTGGTGACCAGGGGCGGCTTATATCAGAACCCCTGCCGCTTCCGACTGGTGATCAGAGAGCGGCTTGTATCAGAACCCCTGCCGCTTCCGACTGGTGACCAGGGAGCGGCTTGTATCAGAACCCCGGCTGCCGGCTGGTGATCAGCGTATACTGGTGATCAGGAAACGGCAGAAAAACTGTCGTTTCCTGATAAGAATATGTTATGATTACAGATATAGAAAGCATCGATACCGGAAACATAGATAACACATATGGAAAGCATAGATAACAGGACACAGGACGCATAGATACAGAAGGCGTGGAATCGGCGTCTTCTGATATGGCCGCCACACATATGGAACCACGGCAGGATTCCTCATACATCTGCGGTTCCTGAACCACACAGGAAAGAGGTTCATCACTCATGCTGAAATGGAATAAATTCAAAAAACTGCTGACCCGCCCCTGGGCTGCCTATACCTTCGCGATCTGCTCCGGCGTCGTGCTGTTTTTGTTCCTCTCAAACATTGGCTTACTGTGGAAGCTGCTGCGGGGGATCTACTATGTTGTGTATCCGGTTCTCATCGGGATCGTGATCGCTTATATCCTGGATCCTCTGGTCAAGTTCTTCGAGGAGAGAGTCTTCCGGAGAACAAAACGCCGCCAGGGAGCAAGAGGGCTGGGCGTCATATGCACATTTGCGCTGATCATCGTCGCGCTGGCAATATTGCTGATGGCCATGATCCCGCAGCTGGTCTCCAGCCTGCAGATGTTCGTTCAGAATCTCGGCGCATATTCCAGATCGCTGAATAAAATGCTGCGTGATCTTCAGAACTTTGCCGCGCAGCATAATGTTGATATATCGGGATTCACGGACTCCGCCGGCGACCTGATCGGAGTCATCGCGAATCATATTCCCCGGAGCCTGAACAACGTAATGAGCACAACCATAAATTACGGCGTCAGCATTTTTACACTGGTCATCTCCTTTATCATCGCGATCTACCTGCTCGCCGATAAAACACGGCTTCTGAACGGCTGCAAGCGCCTCTGGAAGGCGATCACAAGCGAAAAGTCCTATCAGGTATCCACGGAATTCCTCGGACGCTGCAATTCCATCATGATGCGTTATATCGTGTTCGATCTTCTTGACGGTCTCCTGATCGGTATTCTGAACGCCATCTTCATGCTGATCGTCGGATATCCTTATGTTCCGCTGATCTCTGTCATTGTAGGCGTCACCAATCTGGCTCCGACTTTTGGTCCGATCCTGGGCGCAATCATCGGATCTCTGATCCTCCTGCTGATCAATCCATGGTACGCCCTGGGGTTCCTGATTTTTACCGTCGCACTCCAGACGCTGGACGGATATGTCATCAAACCAAAGCTGTTCGGCGGCCAGCTTGGCGTCCCCTCTATCTGGGTTCTGATCGCCCTGATCATATTCAGCAGAATGTGGGGGGTAATCGGTATCCTGGTCGCGATTCCGTTTGCGGCTATCATCGACTTTATCTACCAGGATGTGATCCTGCTCCGTCTGGAACGGCGAAAGAGGCAGGCTTCCGCCGCAGCCGCTGCTGCCGCATCGGCCGCATCGGCCGCACCCAAAAACAATTCAGCTGCGGAAGAATCCGCAGCTGAAGCTGAAAAGGATGGTTCCTGACCAAAACCGTTATGCGGGTTTTCCGGCCGGAAAACCCGGCGGAAGGACCTGCGCAGAGCAGGATGATCAGCTCTCTCCGTTTGCAACAACCGGAGTCGGGCGCTCCTGATTGAAGATCCCTGTCAGGTCGATCAGCTTGCTGAGCGAGCTGTCCTGCCCGTTCTGCGCCAGCCACAGCCTGTAACCGTCCACGTCGATTCTGCCCTGTCTGACATAGTGATCAGTAATCTGTACCCAGTAGGGAACAGAGCCGTCAACATTGCAGTAGAAATGGTATCCGACGGAATTGTAATAGTCATACTGTTCATTGCCTTCATAACCTTCCCAGCTGCCGATATCATTGCCATGAGCAAAGATGATGGTATCGACCGGACCGACGATCGGTTCTACTGTCGCAACCCACTTCTCATTGTCCGCCTTCAGCGTCTCAACACTCTTGTCCGTAACAGACAGATGGCCCCAGGTATGGGAGGCGAATTCCCATCCTTCTTCCTTCAAAGCATCTGCAACTTTGGTTGCTTCCTCTATCTCCTGATCATAGTTAAAGTCCGGATGGGCGTCGAGCCATGCCCTTTGATCCTCCATCAGGTTTTGCTTCAGCAGATAATCCGAATCCGTACGATAGCCAAAGACTCCGTTATACCCGGTCATCGCCATGATGCCCCGCGCCCCGTGATACGCGCCGTCCGGATGCGCCTCGAGGAACGTATTCAGCCTCGGTACCACATCATAGTCTCCGACGCTCGTGTTGCCGGCCGCATCGGTATAAAGGCACTTTACATTCCCCTGCTCGTCTATGACCAGCTTCTCGGGGAAGCTTGCCGCTTCATAGGAATGGTAGTAGCTGCAGTCATCAACGGAGAGAACGATCGCCTTCTTTCCTTCCGGAAGCTTCAGCCCGCTGTTCGGGGTAAAACGAACCGCACCGTCATCTCCCACCGACTGTGTTACGAGATCGCGCAGCCGCACATAGACATAACCGGCATCATACAGCCGCTGCGTAATAGCGTCAAACTCATCCAGCGTGGTCATCCATGCGTTGAAGCCGTCCACCGCGCCCTGTCCCAGGGTCTCAACATTGAAAGCCTTCGCCGTGGAGTTGATCAGCGAATGGTAGAAGATATGCGGAACCGTGAACGGATCAACCGGAACGCAGGCGTCTCTTTGCGCGGTGTAGTCCGCGATCAGCTGCTGAATCGTCTCATCCGTATCATAGCCTGAGATGGTCATCAGCTGAGTGATCGCTCCGTCGTAATCATAGCCCATGGCCAGTTTCTGCGCCTGAGCGATCAGGGCCTGGCCTTCCGGTCCCTGCGAGGGCGGAAGCGGAGCTTCCGTCTGACGGGCCGTTTCTGTCTGAGGCGCTTCCTGTACCGGTGCGGCAGCTGCCTGCGTCTCGGCAGTCACGGCGGCAGCAGGTGTTTCACTCTCCTTTCCACCCGGCGCACCGGCCGTGTCGGGAAGGGCGGCTGCATCATCTGTCGCTCCGATCCGGCCCTGTGTGCTCAGCGCCGGACGCTTCCAGAGAAACTGCGGCCAGGGAAGGTCTGCATCCCTCGGTACAAGGACAAACGAATATACCAGGGCCGCCACTGCAAGGATCACGAAAAGTACGACCACGAACGTGATCTGTTTCAGCCTGCGATCCCGCTTTCTCCTGGCACGCCGCCTGAGGGCGGCTTCTTCCATCTCTTCTGTATTGATCGTCTCTTCAATCTGCAAATCGTCTTTTGCCATTCTGTATTCCCCTTTGCTCCCCTTCAGGATCTGTAGATAAGATGGTACCGATAGCAAGACTATCTTAACACAATCATTCAAAAAGGCGCAACCGACAGGCACCGTGAAACCATAAAGAAGAGGCCCCGAAGGGCCTCTTCCGGCTGTGCACTTACGCGCCTGTCTGTCATGGAGAAGCCATCACAGAGCATCATTATGGTAATCAGGAAAACGTATCCTGATATACTCCTTAATCGCGTCCACACACCCCTGGAACCCGATTGCTCCACTGTTCAGGCACAGATCATAGTTGCGGCAGTCATTCCAGTCATGTCCTGTATAATACTTATAGTAATCCGCACGAAACTTATTCGTTTCCTGGATAAACTTCATCGTCGTCTTACCGCCGAAAGCGCCGCGCTTTTTTGCCTGCTCGAGGCAGTATTCCGGGCTGGCATAGATGAAAACCCGAATCAGGTTCTCCCTGCCTCCCAGAACAAAATCGCCGCAGCGCCCGATGATGATACAGGACTCCTCATCCGCCAGTGCGCGGATGATCTTTGCCTGATAGTTAAAAAGGTTTTGATTCGACAGGAAATCTCTGCTCTCGGGAGGGATAACCGTTCCGTCGTAAGCTTTTCGCGCGATGCGGAAGAGTGATGTCCCCCTGAGTTTCTCGTCTGCCTGCGCAAACAGCGCTTCGTTGATACCGGAATCATCGGATGCCATCCGAAGGATCTCCCTGTTGTAAAACGGGATGTCAAGCTCCTTGCCGAGCATTTCGCCGATTGTCTTTCCGCCGCTGCCGTAATAGCGGGCGATCGTTATCACGATCTTATCCATAGAACCGCCCCTTTCATTTCTGGTATCCTATCCAAAACAGCTCCGTCTTTCCGACCTGTTTCTGTGGAAATTATACCACACCTTTTCTTTTGTGTAAACAAGTAAAGAGCTATCCTGTCATACAACATGAGAATGTTTTACTCTCTGAATCAGTTCTTCGTTGTTTCTTGTACGGGAGAACATGTCCAGGATCCGTTCCACGGCGTCTTCTCCCTTCATTCCGTTCATCGCCCTGCGCATCACATAGGACGCTTCCCCTTCATCCGGCGTCAGAAGAAGGTCTTCTCTTCTGGTTCCGGACTTCTGAATATCGATCGCGGGGAACACCCGGCGTTCCGAGAGCTTCCGGTCAAGGATCAGTTCCATATTGCCGGTTCCCTTGAATTCCTCATACACAACATCGTCCATCTTGGAGCCGGTATCAACCAGGGCTGTCGCCAGGATCGTAAGGCTTCCGCCTTCCCTCATATTCCTGGCCGCACCGAAGAAGCGCTTCGGCGGATGAAGCGCCGCCGGATCCAGCCCTCCGGACAATGTCCTTCCGGATGGCGGTACGATCAGGTTATAGGCTCTGGCAAGCCGTGTGATGGAATCAAGCAGGATCACCACGTCTCTCTTATGCTCAACCAGACGTCTGGCACGCTCGATTCCCATCTCGGCAACTCTCTTGTGGTGCTCCGGTGTCTCATCAAAAGTGGAATCAAGAACCTCAACGTTATCACCGACAATTGCTTCGCGTATATCGGTAACCTCCTCCGGACGCTCATCGATCAGCATGATGATAATGTGCATCTCCGGATTGTTCCGAAGGATGGAACGCGCGATATCCTTCAGAAGAGTCGTTTTTCCTGCCTTCGGCGGCGATACGATCAGGCCTCTCTGCCCCTTTCCGATCGGCGCGAGGAGATCAACGATCCGCATCGCGACCTCGCGGCCGGTACGTTCCATTCTCAGGCGCTCATTCGGAAAGATCGGTGTCATGCTTTCAAAGTCATACCGTTTCGCGGCCTCGGACGGTGTATAACCATTGATCAGCTTGACAAACAGGAGCGCGGAAAATTTCTCCTGCTGTGCATGTACACGGGTATTCCCGCACACGATATCCCCTGTTTTCAGGCCGAACTTCCGGATCTGGGACGGAGAAACGTACACATCATCCTCACCCGGAAGATAGTTGTCGGAACGGATAAATCCATACCCGTCCGCCATCACCTCCAGCACGCCGCTGACTTCATTGCCGGAGTCCAGCTGCTTCAGTTCCATCGGAGGACGATCCTGATCCGCCCTGTCTGCCAGATTCTCCGGGCTCTCCTGGCGCGGCTGAGGATTCGACTGATACATCTCCCCCCTGGTCATCGGAGCGGAAGGCCGCAGGACGCGGATCTCCGATCCATCCGCTGATGTGCTCCGGCCCTGGGACGGCTGTCCTGATCCCTGCGGCCTGCGCACGATCACGCGGGCACGGCCATCCGGTCTCGGCGTAATCTGGCGTCTTGCCATTCTTGGCGCAGCCTGATTCTCTTCCTCACCGTGCGCTCTTCCCTGCGCGGGCCGAGCCGCCTCGCCGTACGCTCTTCCCT
>CAJOQO010000004.1 GCA_905236545.1 uncultured Lachnospiraceae bacterium | reverse complement strand
GACTTTCGGGGGTCGGAGCGAAGGAACCCCTGTGGCTGCCGACTGGTGATCAGGGGCGGCTTGTATCAGAACCCCTGTGTCTGTCAGTAAAGATGGTCAGGGTGTGAACTGTAACGTGGGGAAGGGGCCGTGAATATTATCCATTCACAGCCCCCCTCCCAAACATCCGGTAAAAGTAGTAGAATAGGGAAAGCTTGTTTCTGCACAGACGAAGACAGTCGAAAAGGACAGAAGAATATGAGAGAAAAACTGACAAAGGGTGATGTTGCGAAGATTGAGGCGGAGCTGGAGCACCGCAAGGTTGTGGTGCGCAGGCAGGCGGCGAGCGAGATCGCCGAGGCTGCGGCCCAGGGAGACCGGAGCGAGAACTTTGAGTACTATGCCGCAAAGAAGTTCCGCGGGGAGAATGAGAGCAGGATCCGCTATCTGGAACGTGTGCTGAAGACGGCGGAGATTATTTCCGATGAGTCGAAGGAGGACGAGGTCGGGATCAACAATACCGTTTTGATCTTTGACCGGGATATGCAGCAGGAGGAGACGCTTCGGATTGTAACATCGATGAGAGGCGATATGTTGAACAGACAGATCTCGATTGAGTCTCCGATCGGAAAGGCGCTGCTCGGACATAAGGTTGGAGATGTGGTGACGGTCCGCGTGGATGACGGATTCTCCTATCAGGTGGAGATTCGAAGAATCGACAAGGAGAACGATGAATCCGGTGACCGGATCCGAAGCTTCTGAGGAAACACTGATTCCATCAGTGTTTCCCTGACAGACGACACGCAGAGGAATGTGAGGTGGCGGATGATGAGGCAGATGAATCTGAAGGCAAGAGCAAAGATCAATCTCGGGCTGGATGTCGTCTCAAGACGGGAGGACGGGTACCATGATCTCAGAATGGTGATGCAGACGGTATCCCTTTCTGACCATGTGAAACTGTCTGTGACGAAGTCTTCGGGCGTCCGGCTGAAAACCAATCTGAGATTTCTTCCTGCGGACCGTTCGAATCATGCTTTTCAGGCGGCGCAGATGCTGATCGACGAATTCGGGATCACGGAAGGCGTTTTCATCGAGCTGGAGAAATGCATTCCGGTTTCCGCGGGACTGGCTGGCGGAAGTACCGATGCTGCAGCGGTGCTGGTCGGAATGAACCGGCTTTTTCATCTCGGTCTGAGCCAGGAGCAGCTGCGGGAGCGGGGCGTGAAGATCGGTGCGGACGTTCCCTACTGTATCATGGGAGGAACCGCGCTGGCGGAAGGGGTCGGGGACAGGCTGACTGAGCTTGCGCCAATCCCGGACTGTTCTATTGTGATTGCGAAGCCGAATGTGAGAGTCTCCACAAAGTACGTATATACACACCTGACTCTGGATGATGCGACGCGGCATCCGCAGATTGACCGGCAGATCGAAGCGATCAGGCAGGGCGATCTGCGGGAGATGAGCCGGCTGTGCGGCAATGTGCTGGAGAACGTGACGATCCCGGCGCATCCGGAGATCTCAGCCCTGAAAGAAGAGATGCTGGCGGGAGGCGCATTGAACGCGATGATGAGCGGAAGCGGTCCCTCGGTCTTTGGCATATTTGACCGCAGGGAGCAGGCGGAGGCCGTTCTGGCCGCGTTGAAAGCCTCGCCCGGGAAGCTGCAGGTTTTCCTGACAAGACCGTACAACCCGCCGCGGGAAGGGTGAAGCCGGAAGATCTCCGCTTTGCCCCGGACGACGGCAATCAGCAAAGTGCTGCCTGTACAAACCCCTTTTGCGGTCGGCAAAGTGCTGCCTGTACAAACTCCTTTTGCGGTCAGCAAAGTGCCGCCTGTACGAACCCCTTTCGCGATCCGTACAGGCGGCTTTTTTTACCTGCTCTGGTTTTTGGAGATCATCGCTCTCTTGCGCTTCAGCGGATCGAGGATCTTTTTGCGGATCCGGAAGGACTGGGGCGTGATCTCGAGCAGTTCATCCGAGTCGATATACTCGATGGCCTGTTCGAGGGAAAGCTTCCTGGCCGGCACCAGCTTCAGCGCTTCGTCCGCGCCGGAGGATCTGGTGTTGGTCAGATGTTTGGTCTTGCATACGTTCAGTTCGATGTCCTCGCTCTTTCCGCTCTGGCCGATCACCATGCCGGAATAGACTTTGTCGCCGGGCTCGATGAAGAGCGCGCCGCGGTCCTGCGCATTGAACAGGCCGTAAGCGACCGCTGTGCCGGTCTCAAATGAGATCAGGCTGCCCTGCTGGCGATATGC
Organism: uncultured Lachnospiraceae bacterium; assembly: GCA_905236545.1. Lineage (GTDB taxonomy): Bacteria > Bacillota > Clostridia > Lachnospirales > Lachnospiraceae > Porcincola. The sequence continues at coordinate 1,871 of CAJOQO010000004.1, read as the reverse complement.
AAGTTCCCCTTTGAACGGAGCGTATCCTTCAAAGATCGTATTGATAATGCCGGTGCCCTTGGTGTCGGTCATGAAATCATTTCTGAAACCGATCAGCCCGCGGGACGGGATCTGAAACTCCAGTCGTGTGCGGCCGTCCATCGTCCGCCCCATTCCCTGCAGCTCTCCTTTTCTCAGAGAAAGCTTCTGGATGACAGTGCCGGAGAATTCATCCGGGACATCGACATACGCGATTTCCATCGGCTCCAGCTTTCTGCCTCTTTCATCCGTCTTATAGATGACTTCCGCCTTGGAAACAGCGAATTCGTACCCCTCACGGCGCATCATCTCGATCAGGACGGACAGATGCAGCTCGCCCCTCCCCGAGACCTTGAATGTGTCGGTGTCCTGCGTGTCCTCGACGCGAAGCGAGACATCGGTGTTCAGTTCGCGGTACAGGCGGTCACGGATGTGGCGGGAGGTCACATACTTTCCTTCCTGGCCGGCGAGAGGACTGTCATTGACGCAGAAATTCATCGAGATGGTGGGCTCTTCGATCTTCTGAAATGCGATCGCGTCAGGCGCATCGGGCGCACATACGGTGTCGCCGATATGCAGATCATCGATACCGGACAGGGCAACAATGGCGCCGATGGAGGCCTCCTGCACGGGAACTTTTTTCAGACCGTCGAATTCATACAGCTTTGTGATGCGTACCTTTTCCTTTTTCGAGGAATCATGATGGTTCACGAGAAGGGCGTCCTGGTTGACGCGGATGACGCCGCGGTCGATCTTTCCGATGCCGATCCGGCCGACATATTCATTGTAATCGATGGTTGAGATCAGCATCTGCAGCGGACCGTTCTCTTCCCCCTCCGGTGCGGGGATATGGCTGAGGATCGTCTCGAACAGAGGAGACATGTCTTTCGGCTCATCTCCGGGATTCTTCAGGGCATAGCCCTCCTTCGCCGAAGCGTAGACGAACGGACAGTCAAGCTGTTCATCCGAGGCGTCCAGATCCATCAGCAGTTCCAGCGTCTCATCCACAACCTCTTCCGGGCGCGCGCCGGGACGGTCGATCTTATTGACGCAGACGATGAAGGGAAGATCCAGTGCCAGCGCTTTCTGCGTGACAAAACGAGTCTGCGGCATCGGTCCTTCAAATGCGTCTACCACCAGGATGACTCCGTTTACCATCTTCAGGACACGCTCCACCTCTCCGCCGAAATCGGCGTGGCCGGGCGTGTCGACGATGTTGATCTTTGTTCCGTTGTAGGAGACGGCGGTATTCTTGGACAGGATCGTGATGCCGCGTTCGCGCTCGATGTCTCCTGAATCCATGACCCGCTCGGCAACCTCCTGGTTATCGCGGAACACGCCGCTCTGATGGAGCAGGCAATCCACAAGCGTTGTCTTGCCGTGGTCAACGTGTGCAATGATGGCAACATTTCTGATATCTTCTCTTCGCATGTTCTTTCCTTATACTTCCAAATGAGACTAAAAACTGATTTACACGCAGCCATACAGGCAGAAAAATGGGGCGCTGAATCATTACAGAACAGGAATGGCTGGATTCCCCATATCCCGGCGATTCTACACCAAACACTTACGGGACGTCAACTGATCTGTGCAGGTGTTACGGGTCACACCCAATGTTATTAACTTTACCTTTCGTTCCTGACCGGCACCCCTTCGCGGACGCCCCTATAGGTCCACTCCGGGGTGCCGGTCAGTTCACTTCAGTCTAAAGTTAATGACATTGGGTGTAGCCTGTATCCCGTTACTATTCACGGCCGATCTGAGTTTTTGTATCTGACGCGTCAGGCTTGCCTGTAAGCGGCAGTACAAAGCTCAGATCAGGCCCGTGGAGCGGGAACTTCCCCACAACCGGG
>CAJOQO010000003.1 GCA_905236545.1 uncultured Lachnospiraceae bacterium | reverse complement strand
TCTTTCCTGGACCGGAAGATTATCGATAACAGGCTGCCGGAAGTGCGGGATCTGTGCGCGAAGTACAGAGGAATCGATGTGAAGCGCGAGCCGATCCCGGTTCAGCCGTCCGTACATTTCTTCATGGGCGGCCTGGCAGTACATCTCAATCACGAAACAAACATCCGCAGCCTGTTTGCTGTCGGCGAATGCGCGTCCATGTATCACGGGGCAAACCGGCTCGGCGGCAATTCCCTTCTTGCGGCCATCTACGGCGGAACTGTCGCGGCGGGTGAGATCGCAGGCAGAAACGGGGACGGGAGCCATCCTGACTTCAGCGAAGAACTGGAGGACGTGAGAAAACTGCTTGAACGGAACAAGGATACGCAAAGTCCTTTTCCTGTCATGTACGTCCGCGACCTGCTCGCGGTAACGATGCAAAAGCATCTGGGAATTGTCCGCAGGGAAGAGGATCTTATGCAGGGGCTCGCGGACATCGACTATTATCTTTCGACCGCCGACTGCATCCGCTACGATTCCAGCGTTATGCCCTATTTCAACTACAGTCTGATGGCGATCCTGACGCTCGCCCGGGCGACGGTGACGTGCGCGCTGTCCAGACGGGAGAGCCGCGGAGCGCATTACCGAAGTGATTATCCACAGCAGGATGCGGCATGCCAGTCTGCGACAATCATTGCCTATGACGGCGGGAAATACAGCGTGCGGCAGGATAAGGAGCGTACCTATGAAGGTTAGAATATTACGGCAGCAATCGCCCGCCACCGCCCCCTATTGGGAAGCCTTCACGTATGACGGTCCGGAGGACAATTCTGTGGCAGGGGTGCTGGACTATATCAACTATCACGATGACATCATCAATGCGGACGGGGAGCGGACGACACGGATCGGCTGGGAATGCTCCTGCCTTCAGAGCGTGTGCGGCGCGTGCGCCATGGTGATCAATGGAAGGCCCGTGCTCGCCTGCGATACGTTTGTGCGGGACCTGAAGGGAAAGGTGATAGAGATCCGCCCTCTGCGTAAATTCCCGGTCATCCACGACCTCATCGTGGACAGAAGCTCCATTCATGAGAATCTGAAGCAGGCCAGCATGTACATCGGGGAATACCAGCCTGCGGCGGACGGCAGCCATTCCCAGCAATACACTGTGGCAAAATGCCTGAAATGCGGGCTCTGCCTTGAGGTCTGTCCCAACTATGTGAACGGCCGGACCTTCTTCGGCGCGGCTTTCGCCAACGACTGCTATCTGGTGGCTTCGAGGAACCGCGCCAGAGGCATGAAGATCCGGAAGACCTACGCGGAGCACTTCGGAAAGACCTGCTCCAAATCGCTGTCCTGCATGGAGGTCTGCCCCATGAAGATATCGACACTGGCATCCATGGCAAAACTGAACAGAAGCAGGCATGACCCGGAATGACCCGGAATGTGAGGATGATGGACCATGAAAGATCAGAATGCGCAGGGGGAAGGGACGATGCCCAGTGATCAGCAGAGCAGCAAGGCAAGGATCAGCAAGCAATGATAAACACGGTAATGATAAACAGAAAAAGGGCAGAACAGACATTTCTGGAGTACACTTCCCGTTATAACATGGAGGATCCGAAGATCCGTTTGAAAGTGGGGCATACCCTGCGTGTTGCCGGGCTGTGCGAGCGGATAGCGGAGAGCCTGGATCCTGATCCGGGAGAGAAGGATCTTGTGTGGCTGATCGGACTGCTTCATGATATCGGCAGATTTGAGCAGGTAAGGATCTATCATACGTTCCGGGATGCAGAATCTGTAGACCACGCGCAGTTCAGCGCGGATCTGCTGTTTCGTGACGGAATGATCCGGGATTACATCGCCCGGGGAGATCAGGACCGGATCATCGAGACTGCCATACGCTGCCACAATGCATACCGGCTTCCGGAGAATCTGACAGAACGGGAAAAAACCTTCTGCCAGATCCTGAGGGATGCGGACAAGATCGATATTCTCAGGGTGAACAGGGAAACGCCGATGACACAGATCTACAATCTGCCGGAGGAGGCGTTTCTTACATCGGAGATTTCAGATCCGGTCTATGAAGATATGCTTGCGCACAGGGATGTCAACCGGGCGAATTCCAGAACGGGAGCTGATTTCCTGATGGGGCATATCGCTTTTGTTTACGGGCTGGTATATCCGGTCAGCTTCCGGATCGTCGGGGAGCAGGGATATCTGGAGCAGATGCTTGCCTTTGAGAGCAGAAATGAGAGAACCGGAGAACGTATGAAAAGGATCCGGGAGGAGATCAGGGATTACATTCAGAACCAGGGTGGCAGAGCGGCCGCTCGTGAATCGAACGGAGAAACGGGTGTTCGGGAAGAATGATTCCTTTCATGGCAGAAGACCGGGGCTCAGACCTCCGAATCGGCGCTGACCTCCGCAAGCAGCGCCCGGTAGATCCGCGCTGCCTCCCGCGTGGCAATCTGATCCAGCGCAAAAAAATCTTCTTCCGACAATCCGGGGTGCTCTTTGTCTTCTCCGTAGGGAGACAGCCCGCTCATTTCCAGGTCAGGCTGAGGAATCCGGACGGTTCTTTGCCCTGTCCGGAGCAAAACGGCGTTTTCCTCCGCCAGATACCGGATGGTGCAGCTTTTTCTTGCGGCAGGCCCTGTCTTTATGAACGCTCGGTCATAGTATTCCACCCCGTGCCGGTGCAGGGCTGACTGCAGCAGGATCAGATACAGACGCCTCAGGCCGGGCAGGGAGGTTCTGACCCCGGCAAGCGGTTCGGAAACAAAGAGGAGATCCTGATTGTACGGAACCCCCTCCATCCCAAAGGAGAGCATCCGCTCAACCTCAGACCGGACACCGTCTCCGGAGATGCATTCCTGTGCCTGCTGATAAGCGTAAAACAAGCCGGAGAGGTTGTTTGCCTCCACGATGACAGGCCCATCTTCCGTGACGGCGACATCCCAGCCGATATACCGCATCTCCGGAATGTAGAATGCGGCTTTCCGGCAGCATTCCAGACACGCCCGGATGCCCGGCAGCTTCCGGCCCTGCCGGAACAGATAGCCGGTATTGTGATGCCGGTCCGTGATCTGGCAGGCCTTCCCGGGATCCTGCCGGGCTGCCAGGAGGATGCTGCCATCCCGGGACAGAAGGACACGGTACCTTGTCGTGGAACCGGATACGTCTGTCACAGCCCCGTCGCTTCCGGCCGACAGCATGACTGGCAGGAAGATCCGCACTTCCCGGCTGGTGCGCACGGTATGAACGCGAAGTGTGTTGAGGCTGTCCGGATAGATCGCCTGATATGCGGGGTGCTGACGGATATAGGGCTCCAGGATGTCAACGCCGTCTGAACGGATCCGCGCGGCCATGTCCGCTTCGCTGTCCGAACTGATGCTGCCTGAATGGATGCTGCCTGAATGGATGCTGCCTGAATGGATGTTGCCTGAACAGGTGTTGTCCGTACAGGCGCTGTCCGTATAGATCCGGAAGCCTTTCCCGGCGGAAGAATTGCATTTTCCCGTGACCTTTCCGAAGGTCTGCAGGAACTGCCGGATCTCCTCATCGGACGCGGAAGCGATCTCCAGCGCCGGTCTGCGCATATACTCCCGGAGGCCCGGACGCGAGAACAGATTGATCTTATCCATCAGGAAAGATTTCATGCTCATGTCATTGAGATTCATCGCCAGATCAAGGTACTCCTCCATGGAGATCCTGGTATTGGGATCAGGCGCAATGTCGGCTTTCCCCTGCTGCGGATCCATAGGTCATATCTCCTCGGCCAGTCCGGCGTGCTTCAGAATGATCCTTGCATGAAACTGCGTCACTCTTTCTCTGAGCGCATCGTCCAGAGTGTATGCACAGATCGTATCATCGTGATCAGGGAAGAAGACATGATCCTCCCTGAGTCTTTTTTTTCTCACGTGAACAGGAATCATCCCGGGACGGAACGCGTCCGTCCCCTTCTCAAAGAAGCGGGAATCGCTCTGCGGTTTCAGGAAAAGAACAAGATCTCCCTTCCCGGCCGCTTCGAGGAAATCAGACGCAGAAAGCGTGTCTGCCGGACGCTCCGGCTGTCCGGCGGAACCGGCAGCGGAAATGACTGCCGGACGATCCGTGCGCCCTGCAGAACCGGTGGCAGAACCGGTGGCAGAACCAGCGGTGGAATCATCGGCGGAACCGGCAGCGGAACCATCGGCGGAACCGGGATCAGCAGCAGCGGAAATGTTTTCTCCGCTACGGATCGCCGGGGCCGGCTCCGGCGGTTCAACGCCCTTCACCTCAACCCGCTGCCAGGCAAAGGAAGTGTCCTTCTTTTTCGTCTGAAAGTAATCGCTCTGAAAAGTGCAGTCATCGATGATCCATACCTGACGACAGCCCGTTTCTTCCTCCTTCCGGGCAGCCTGATCCTCCTTCAGAGCAGTTTCTCCCTTCCTCAGGGCAGTCTCATGAATCAAATCAAAGCGGGTCTTCAGGGAATGCTCCGCAATGCATTCAAGCATGCAGACATCCACGCCGAAGGTATGAACCGGGCAGCCCTTCAGGATGTCCATCTCCGAGATCAGCCTCAAGGCAAAATAGTACAGGTCGATCGCGTGAAAGGTCTTCGGGAAATCGTAGCCGCAGATGATGTTCTTCCGGAAGATGCTCCGGATATTCAGGACGGAGGCGGAATAAACCGTGAAGGAGGTTTCGGGAACCCGGTCCAGAAGAACCGGCATCAGCTCCGCCGGGAAGATCCCGCGGATCAGCCTTGCCTTGGGGAAAATGGGCCCGTAATCCACGTCGTCGTACGGATGCGGCTTGATGATCAGGGCCTGATCCGGAAGGAAGAAATCGCAGCAGACCTGATAGATGGCGATCTGATCCTCGCGGGAGGTCGTATACAGATTCGCAAACTGCTGCGTAAAGATCAGAGCCGCGTTATCAGGAATGTCACGGATGGGTTCCAGCCGGTAAAAATGCAGAATCCGGCGGATCGTCTCCGGGCTGAGCCGCGTGATTTCCTGCACCGGATTAAAATCCTTCCATTTCGGATCGTCGACGAGAAAGCTCTGGGTGGAAAAGTTGCAGACAGCGTCGAGGATGTATTCGTTTCTTCCGTCCAGAAGGCCGTACGTCTGGGCAATCTCCGCCATAATGGGCGTAACATCCCTGATAATCTCATATAAAACCTTCGGCTTGGAAAGGATTCCCCCACCGTCCTCAAACATGTGAAAGGGAATCCTGTTTGCAATCAGATACAGGGAAAAATAATAGTACGAAGCGGCGACATAGATGTGCTCAAACTGCCCGATTCCATACGGCACGGTTTTCTGATATGCGCTTTCCACCTCGCCCAGAATGGTATCGGGATCATTGGAGATCGACCGGTAAGGGAACAGCCTTACCTCATCGAAAAACGCCTCCAGCTCCCTGTAATCATGATACTTGTCTGTCGAAAAGTCCGCCAGCAGAAGGACGCTGTACTCCCCCTGGTGGACTCTTTCCCTGTGGACAATCGCTTCCAGAACCTGATACATCGTTACAGAATGGTACAAAATCAAACCGGTTCTTCCTCCTCCCCGAAAGCGCTTTTCAGATACCTGACTTACTGACGCCCTGTTCTCTCTCTCCGGATTTCCGCACTTGCCGTTCCCCCGCTGTTCCTGTTCACGGACTGTCTGAGGTCTGCGGATGTGAGGTCTGCGGATGGGGAGGCCGTTCGCTGCCTGCGTCCGGAACCGGGAGGTATTTCTTCGCGATCTTTCCGTTCGTGTCACGGGGAATCTGGTCGATCTTCATAAAACAGGACGGAACCATATAGGAGGGAAGCCTCCTGCGGGCAAGCGTTATGGCCTCTTCGACGGATCTCTTCGGCTCCTCCTCATAGTACGCGCAGAGACAGGGATGCTGCTGATCAAGGATCGCTCTGACCGCAACCCATTCCACCTGCAGGATCTCCTGGAGAACCGTTTCGACTTCGGCGGGCTCGATACGGTTTCCCCGGATCTTGATCATCTCATCGGTCCTGCCGGTGATACAGATCGTCCCGTCCGGACGGATCACTCCGCAATCTCCTGACCGGATATAGCCGTTCAGACGAACCTGCTCTGTGAGCCTGTCCATGCCGAGATAGCCTCTGAAATAGGGCGCCTTATAGCAAAGATTTCCCGTTTCCCCGGCCGGGAGAACTCTTCCCTCATCGTCCATGATGCAAATCTCCGCTTTCTGTTCCCCTATCCTGCCGACCGGCGTGTTGTCATACTCCCGGTCGATCAGGAAGGTCGTGATATTGAAACCGGATTCCGACTGGCCGTAGCCGCAGAAGATTTCCACGCGATCGCTGAAAATCCTTTTTGCCGGTTCCCCTCCGACGATGATCTTCGTCAGCGAGCGGGGGATCCGTTTCAGCCGTTTCAGCATGGAAGGAACGATGAAGAGCGTCGTGAGCGCATGCTCCTCGATGCATTCAGGAAGGCGGTTCGGATCCTTAACGATGGCCATCGGAATCACGGCGATGGACTGGGCGTTGTAAAGAAGCGGCGGAATCAAAAACATGGCGACCACATAGCAGAGCGGCGCGATCATGGCAAACCTGCCGTCGATTACGGACCGCTCACCGCAGTAATGCATCCTGACGCACATATCCAGGGTGCCGTATTCCTGCATCACACCCTTGGGCTTTCCCGTCGTACCCGAGGTATAGATGAGGTAGGCAAGGTCATGGGAAGACGTTTCTTCATATCCCTCCCGGGAGGCACAGGTCATGATCCCGGCGAACAGGGCTGCGTCGATCTTCAGGACACAGCCGGAGTCCTGCATGATGTACGCCATCCTTTCGCTCTCATAGTCCGCGTCGAGCATCACCGCCGCCGCGCCCGCGCGCCAGATGCCGATCAGGGTAACGAGCGAGCTGTTCCCCCTCGGAACCGTGATCATCACCACATCTTCCTTTCCGATGCCCTTCTGCTTCAGGAACCCGTAAACACGGCCGGAAGCTTCCCAGAGCTGTGCATACGTCATGCTGCTTTCCGTGCTCTCCACCGGGATCAGAGCGGTGCGGTCCGGATAAGTGATGCTGTTATTCTCCAGTTTTTCTATAAAATGCATCTCTGCTGACATTGACAGAACCTCTTTCTGATCTTCCTTCGTTCCCGGTCTGCAGCCTGCTTCATCCCCGTCGCCGCAGCAGGTTTTTGTATGCGTCCAGGCTGTCCTCAACGATGATGATATCCGCGGTTTTCTCGACGATCCGTCTCTCCTCCGGGGAGACGGAGCCGCAGACAGCATATTGAAACCCCTGTTCCTTCAGGAACCGGAAGGACTTCTGGATCATCACCCGGTTGATCCCGAGATTGCAGAATTCCGGGAGGGTGCCGCCCGGCCCGGCATAATCCGGCGCAATGGAGCCTGCGCAGCCGAAGGCAATCATCCTTCCGCCATGAACCGCCACATAGCAGACCCCCTTCATCATCGCACAGAGCGCCTCGTCGGCCCAGGAGGGCGCGAAGCAGTCTCTGATAAATTCATAGACCTTTGTAAAGTCGGGAGACATCACCCGCTTGAACCGGATGCCCTTTTCTTCGAGGGAAGCTTCTGCCGCGGGATCCTCCCGCAGGGTATAGAGCTTGATGATCAGATCCGGATTGTAAGCGATCCTTCGCGGATCCACTTTCATGTAGCACTCAGCGTACCGGTATGCCGCGTTTGAGATCATCTGTGCCCCCCGGAGGCGGTTGACGGAGAGAATGAGCTCTTCCTGCCCGGTCTGATCCGCGTGAAAACGGATCAGACGTTTTTTGTCTTCGATGAAGCTGGAAATATTGATGCAGTGCGTCGGCTGGTAAAATGGCCTGGCGATCTCATACATGAAGCATTCCGCCTTCGCACGCTGCCGGGAGATCGCCTTGCAGCACATGATCGCCGCGGCCCGGTGATCCGGATGGGGGCTCTGGTCCCAGGGCAGAAAGATCTTTGTGTAGGGAGTGAAATCGATTCCCGAGACCGCATCCGGCTGCCTGGGAAGCGTCGTATCCTCGTAACCGAGCCATTTCCAGTCGTGAGGCTTTACCGCCTCCATCTCGGCCTCGAACTGCGCCCTGCGGATCCTTGCCTCTTCTTCGATGCTTCTGTCCGGATCGCCGTGGCTCCCGTCCGTGAGCACGTAGATATCGGTCTGGCCAGGAGCGAAAATCAGCGCCGCACCTGCTCCCAGGCACTCGTCATCCGGGTGCGGTGCGATCACCGCGATCCTGTCCTCTTTTTGAAAAACCATCCTTATCCGCATCTGTTTTTCCTCCGTCCGTTTTTTCTGCTGGCCTGATCCTTTATTTTTACTCACCTGATCTCTTCTGCTGGCCTGATCCTTTATTTTTGCTCACCTGATCTTTTCTGCTTGCCTGAGATTGTCCTGATTAACGGAATCATTGCCGGTTTTATTGTATAATGAGTATTGATACGAAACATTATAATAATACATGCGCACGGAGCAAATATCAAACGGAGCAAATATCAAATTAAAAATCTGAAGATCGCTGTTATCAGCGGGAAGCTCCTGTTTTCGGGGCATCCGGAGATCATCACATGGTGCGGGAAGGAATACGCAAAGAGCAGACCGGATCACGGAAGCGGATCCGGACGATGCTTGTAACGCTTTTGAAAAATGAAATCCTGCGGAGAGGCTGTCTTCCGTACTATGGTACGGCAGTGTCGCACATTGCCTCGCAGAAAGCAGCGCTGGGCACGGGGTTTCTGCCGGCCTGGGCAGAGCTGGCAGCATCCCGGACAGAGAACAGGTAGAAACGGGCGGAGGAAAAAGCTATGAGTCTGTATGGAAAGATCGATCTTCATATGCATTCTGCTGTATCGGATGGAAGCGATACTCCTGAGGAGATCATTTCCCAAGTAAAAGGAGCAGGGATCGGACTGTTCTCCCTGACCGATCATGATGCGGCGAAGGGCTGCAGGATCGTCACGGAACATCTGAAAGCAGGAGACCCTGCATTTATCTGCGGAGTGGAGTTTTCGTGCAAGGATGAACAGGGATCCTATCACATTCTGGGGTACGGGTACGATGCGGACGCACCGGAGATTCACGCCCTTGTCGACAAGGGACACAGCCTCCGGATGAAGAAGGTGAAAGCCCGGCTGGACTTTGTTCAGAATGAGTTCGGCTTTGTCCTGCCGGAAGAGGAGATCCGCAAGCTTCTGGCTATGGATAATCCCGGGAAACCGCATATCGGCAAACTCCTGGTGAAGTATGGATATGTCAAAACCAAGGAGGAAGCCATCATCGACTATATTGACAAGCTGCGGATCCGAAACGAGTATCTGCATCCGGAGGAGGCCATCCGTCATATCCTTGCCGGAGGAGGAATCCCGGTGCTTGCCCACCCCTTCTATGGAAGCGGAGGCCAGCTCATCCTGGGAGAAGAGATGGAAAAGAGGCTGGAGCGCCTGATCGGGTTCGGGCTTCAGGGCGTGGAAACTTTCTATTCCGGTTTTTCGCCGAAGCTCATCGCACAGATGCTGGAGCTGTCAGACCGGTATCAGCTGTATGTAACGGCGGGAAGCGACTATCACGGGAAGAACAAGCTGGTGCGGCTGGGCGATACGGGAATGGAAGACGGCGCCCCGCTCGTTCCGGGCATGGAGAGATTCCTGGACACGGTGAGGCGGATCCATCCCTGACCTGTAACGGATGTCCCGGCCTTGTGCGATGCCTGCCGCAGGCAGTTGTCCGGAACAGGAAATGATGGTAAAAATGAGGTAACGGTTGTCAGCATATTTGAACTGGAGGGAAACAGCTGTATGATTGCAATTTTCTCAAGGGTCAGGCTGAACCGGAAGCAGGTCATATCTGTGGTGCTGTTTACACTGCTTGCAACGATTTCACAGATGATGATCCCGCTGCTGGTCAGCTTCATGATCAATGACGGGGTAAGCGGGAATAAGGTGGGTCTTATCATTCTTCTCGGGTTTGTCATGATCGGACTGGCGGTGCTTTCCTGTGTGCTGAACAGTATCTCCGCCGGCATAACGGCATCGATTACGACAGGCTTCTGCGGGGAACTGAGGAAGGAAATCTTCCACAAAGTGGAGAGCTTCTCCGCCGCGGATCTCGACAGGTTCGGGACATCCTCGCTGATCACCCGGAACACAACAGATGTGACGATGATCCAGACGTTCCTGTCGATGGCCCTGCGCATGGGGCTTCTGGCGCCGATGATGGCGGCGGTGGGACTTGTCCTTTGCGTCGTGTCTGCCGGCAAGGTATCGGTTGTCCTGGTGATCGCGATTCCGCTGCTGATCCTCGGGATCGCGATCCTCACCATAGCGGCCAGCCGTTATTCGGTCAGGCTGCGCAGCAGGATCGACGACATCAACCAGCTCTTTCTGGAAGCCCTCGAGGGCGTGCGCGTGATCCGGGCCTTCAACAAACAGGAGCATGAGATCGAACGCTTCCGGAAGACCAATGAAGAGACCGCGGAGATCTCCCGGAAGTCGATCACGATGTCAGGCGCGCTGATGCCGGTCGTCCAGACCCTGTTCGGCACCACTTCGATCGGCGCCATGATCGTGGGATCTGTCCTGATCATACACGGTCAGATGGAGGTCGGTACGCTGGTGTCGGCAACCCAGTATATCAGCCTTATCCTGGTCGGGATCATCCTTCTGTCCGTCGTCGTCGGCCTGTTTCCGGATACCTATGCCTGCATGAAGCGGATCGGCGAGGTGCTGGAAACGGAACCCTCGATTCAGGACAGCGAAAGGGCGAAGCCGGAAAGCACCTGCCGGGGAACGGTGGAATACCGCAATGTGACATTTTCCTATCCCGGGGCGACCGAGCCCGTCATCCGGGGGATCAGCTTTGTGTCAAAGCCCGGCGAGACAACGGCGATCATCGGAAGAACAGGCTGCGGAAAGTCCAGCATCATAAAGCTGATCCCGAGGCTCTATGACGTGACATTCGGAGAGGTTCTGGTGGACGGCGTCAATGTCAGGGATTACAGGCTGGAGGAGCTCAGGGACATCATCGGGTATGTTCCGCAGAAAAATGTGCTGTTTTCCGGCGATATTGCCGGCAACATGAACTTTGGCCGTGAAGACGGAACCGAGGAGGACTGGAAGAAGGCGCTGCGCATCGCCTGCGCGGACGAATTCGTGGAGCAGAAGGAAGGCGTGTACCACGCCGTGGTCTCCCAGGGCGGAACCAACTTCTCGGGCGGCCAGAGACAGCGTCTTGCGATCGCCAGGGCAGTGATGAAGAAGCCGGAGATCTATCTTTTTGACGACAGCTTTTCCGCCCTGGACATGAAGACGGATAAGCAGCTTCGGCAGAACCTGAAGGAGAGCATGGGAGACGCTACCATGATCGTGGTGGCCCAGAGAGTGAATACGATCATGGACGCGACCAGGATCCTCGTTCTGGAGAATGGCGAGGTTGTGGGACAGGGAACCCACAGGGAGCTTCTGAAGTCCTGCCGGCTCTATCGTGAGATCGCTGAGATCCAGCTGGGAAAGGAGGAGGTGCAGAATGAACTCGAAAGTGCTTAAACGCCTGCTTTCCTATTTTGGAAATTACAGGGGCAGGGTCGCCGCTGCCATCGTGTCCGCGCTGGCCGGATCCGTATTCACGATCCTGGCGCCGAAGATTCTCGGAGAGATCACGACGATCCTGTATGCCGGGGTTTCGGACGGGTACTGGATGGTCGAAGAGCTCTCTGACGGCACGGCCAATCCAGACAGTGTCTGGAAATGGGTTTCGGGCGTTCCGGTCGGGAAAGTCGGGGCCATCATCTTCATCGCGATCATCCTGACGATCATGTATCTTCTGTCCCTCTTTTTCTGCAGCATGGCCAATAAGCTGCTGGCGAAGCTGGCTTCGTATGTTGTGCGGGATCTTCGCTCGGACATCGATAAAAAGATGCACCGGATGAAGCTGGACTATTATGATTCCCATACCAACGGCGAGGTTCTGTCCGTCATCACGAACGATGTGGACGCGGTCAATACGCTGCTCGGAAAGAATATTTACACCGTGATTACGCAGGGCATCGCACTGGTCGGTGTGCTGATCATGCTGTTCACCATCAACGTCTGGCTGGCGCTGATCGCCATACTGATGATCCCGGGAACTTTGCTTCTTACAAGATCTGTCCAGAGGAAGAGCGCAAAGTTCTATTCCGGGCAGCAGAATCTTCTGGGGAAGGTGAACGGCTATGTGGAAGAGACCTACGGCGGACAGACGGTCGTGACCTCCTTCAATTATCAGAACAGGGCCATGCAGCGCTTTGACGAAATGAATGAGGACCTGAAGGAGACGGCGAGGCAGGCGGCGCGCTACGCAGGCCTGGTCATGCCGCTGACGCAGATGGTCATCTATGTCGGTTACGGCCTCGAGGCCATGATCGGCTGTATCTTCGCGATGAAAGGCTATATGACCGTCGGCAATGTACAGTCCGCGCTCCAGTATGTAAACCACCTCCAGCAGCCCTTTACCACGATCTCGCAGATGTCCGGACAGCTGGCCTCCGCCATCGCGGCCGGCGAGCGAATCTTCTCTTTGCTCGACGCGGAAGAGGAGATCCCGGATCCTGCGGAAGGAAGGGTTCCGGAGGAATGCAACGGCTCTGTCGAGTTCCGGCACGTGCAGTTCGGATATACGCCGGAGCATCTGCTGATGACAGACGTCAATGTAAAGGCAGCGCCCGGAAAGAAGTTTGCCATCGTCGGGCCGACCGGCGCGGGCAAGACCACCCTGATCAACCTGCTGATGCGCTTTTATGAGATCAACAGCGGCGAGATCCGGGTAGACGGGGTCAATACGCAGGAGATGACGCGGCATGAGCTGCGCACGCATTTCGGGATGGTGCTGCAGGATACCTGGCTGTTCCAGGGAACGATCCGCGACAACCTGAAATACGGTGCAGGCCGCGAGGTATCGGACGAGGAGATGATCGAGGCGGCGAAGAGCGTCTGCGCGGATAACTTTATCCGTACCATGCCGGGCGGCTATGACATGATGCTCTCGAAGGGTGCTGAGAACATCTCGCAGGGCCAGAGGCAGCTGCTCACGATCGCGCGCGCGATCATAGCGAATCCGGAGATCATGATCCTGGACGAAGCGACCAGCAACGTCGACGCCCATACCGAGCAGGTGATCCAGGATGCCATGGCAACGCTGATGGAGGGACGCACCAGCTTCGTCATCGCGCACAGGCTTTCAACGATCAGGGATGCCCATGCGATCCTGTACATGGAGAACGGCGATATCAAGGAGATCGGCAACCACGATACCCTGATGGCGCTGGACGGGAAGTACGCGGCGCTTTATAACAGTCAGTTTGCGTGAAGCCTGCAGGTCGCTCCCTGGGGATCAGGAGCGGCTTGTATCAGAACCCCTTTTGGCAGGGGGCTTGCCATAATGGAGTATAATAGGAATATCCGTCTCCGGCGGGTGAAGTGTGAGGGGCGTATGCAATATACCTGTGTGAGACATTAATACGGGACACTCATGCGGGATGCTTATGAGAGATGCATATGCGGGTTGTCAGTGCGAGGAGGGAACCATGAAATTCGGCGGGTACGTCAAAAAACTGACGGACAGATACAGGTATCATGAGAATAAGAAGCTGTATGTATGTTACATCATACTGCACATACTGGTTGTCCTGACAGCGGTTCGCTGCCTGCTGACACAGAACTATGAAAGCTTTGCGATCTGCATCCTTGTGCTGTTTCTCTTCCTCGTGCCGGCTTTCATCGAAGACACGTTCCATATCAGGATCCCGCCGCTCTTCCTGGGGATCATCTTCTGCTTTATCTTCGCGGCTGAGATTCTCGGGGAGGTAAACCACTATTATGTAAAGATTCCCGGATGGGATACCGTGCTGCATACGATGAACGGGTTCCTCTGCGCGGCGGTGGGCTTCTCCCTGGTCTACCTTCTGAACCGGGGCAGCAAAAATGTCAATCTGTCTCCCTTCTACCTGACAGTGGTTGCATTTTGCTTCTCCATGACGATCGGCGTTATATGGGAATTCTTTGAATTCGCCATGGACCAGTTCTTCAACCTGGACATGCAGAAGGACTTCATCGTGACAACGATCGGCTCGGTCTCGCTGGATCCCAAACACGCCCAGAACGTCATCAAGGTCAGCGACATCGTCGAGACAACGATCACGACCGCGGCGGGGGAGGTTACCAAAGTAAAGGACGGATATCTGGATATCGGTATCATAGATTCCATGAAGGATCTGCTGGTGAATCTGGTCGGCGCGCTCGTATTTTCCATCATCGGTTACATCACCCTTAAGAGAGATTCCCCAAAGGCCAGCAAGGTAGCCGAGGGCTTTATGATCAAACCGTCGGAACCCGACGATGAGAAAAATTCACAGGTTGATCAAACCGTCGGAACCCGGCGATGAAAAAATACGCAGGTTGATTAAACCGTCGGAACCCGGCGATGATAAAAATTCGCAGGTTGATCAAACCGTCGGAACCCGGCGATGAGGAAAATCACAGGTGTGAGGAGGGAACAACATGAACACAGACAAAGAAAACAAAGCCACCCTTGAGGGGAAGGCCAAAAGGAAAAACGGCGTAAAGCGAATGATTTTCGCCATCATCGCGATTGCGCTTGAGATCACGCTGATCTTCTTTCTGCTGACAGAGCTTCACAGTATTGCCACATGGATCGAGATCATCCTTCATCTGCTTGCCCTGGTGCTGGTGCTGCGGATCTATGGGAAGGAGATCACATCCTCCATGAAGATGCCCTGGGTCATCCTGATCCTGACGTTCCCGGTTTTCGGAACGGTCATGTACATCCTGGTCGGAACAAATGGCGGTACGCACAGGATGACGAAACGGTTTGAAGAGGTTGACAGCCAGCTCCTTCCGCTTCTGGCCGGCAGGGATGATGAGACGATAAAACGCCTGAAGGAAACGGATCCTTCCGCCGGTGGGATCAGTACCTACATCCGGACGAGCGCCGGATATCCCGTGTACCAGAACACGGATGTCACCTATTACGATGATGCCGCCAAAGGCCTGGAAGCCCAGCTCAGGGAACTGAAGAAGGCCGAGCGGTTCATCTTCATGGAATACCATGCGATCGAGGACAAAACCTCCTGGAAGCGGATCGAAGACATTCTCGCCCAAAAGGCATCCCAGGGCGTGGAAGTGAGAGTATTCTATGACGATATGGGAAGCATCGGCTTCATCACGACAGACTTCGTGAAGAAAATGAAAGGGCTGGGAATCGCCTGCCGTGTCTTTAACCCCTTCATCCCTGTAGTAAATATGTTCCTGAATAACCGGGATCACAGGAAGATCACGGTGATCGACGGAAAGGTAGCCTTTACCGGCGGATATAACCTGGCGGACGAGTATTTTAACCTGACCCATCCCTACGGTATGTGGAAGGATACCGGCATCCGCCTCGAAGGAGACGCGGTACCCTCCCTGACCGTGGCATTTCTGGAAATGTGGAATGCAGGCAAAAAGAAGGTCGATGGAGATAACGACACGGATTTCAGGCAGTATCTCCCGCAGTATCCCTATCAGGCCGTCCAGAACGGATTCATCCAGCCCTACGCGGACAGTCCCATGGATCGGAAACGGATCGGGGAAGACGTCTACATCAGCATGGTGGAAAAGGCAGAGCGCTATTGTTACTTCGCCACGCCCTATCTGATTGTAACGGATGAGATGACGCACGCGCTGACCCTGGCTGCGAAGCGCGGCGTGGATGTGAGGATCATCACTCCGGGTATCCCGGACAAGAAACTGGTGTATTCCATGACCCGCTCCTTCTATCCCGTTCTG
>CAJOQO010000002.1 GCA_905236545.1 uncultured Lachnospiraceae bacterium | reverse complement strand
CGCGTACTGTCTGAAGACGGCGGAGGCAGCCGCGGAGGCGCTGGGCCTGAAGCCGGAACAGATCCTTCTTGCCTCAACCGGCGTGATCGGCAGGCAGCTTCCGATCGACAAGATCTGCGCGGGCGCGCGGACTCTTTCCGGGATGCTTTCAGACAGCCCGCAGGCAGCCTCCGCGGCGGCGGAAGCGATCATGACGACAGATACGAAACGCAAGGAGATCGCGGTTTCCTTTCAGCTTGGCGGCAGAAGGGTGACGATCGGCGGCAT
The DNA here is from genome assembly GCA_905236545.1 of uncultured Lachnospiraceae bacterium. Taxonomy (GTDB): domain Bacteria; phylum Bacillota; class Clostridia; order Lachnospirales; family Lachnospiraceae; genus Porcincola. Next base: position 6,564 of record CAJOQO010000002.1, on the reverse strand, counting down.
GACGAAGGGCGCGGGGATGATCCATCCGAATATGGGAACCATGCTCTGCTTCCTGACCAGCGACGCTGCGATCAGCGGCCGGATGGCGCAGAAGGCCCTTCTGTCCTGCGTGAAAGACTCCTTCAACATGATCTCGATCGACGGGGATCAGTCGACCAATGACACGTGCGTCCTTCTTTCCAATGGCCTTGCCGGCAATCCGGAGATCACAGAAGAGGGAGAAGACTACGAAACCTTCCGCAGCGCATTGGAGCTGGTGACAAAGAATCTGGCCAGGAGGATGGCCGCCGACGGGGAAGGCGCGCACGCTCTCTTCGAGGTTAAGGTCACAGGCGCCTCCTCAAAGCAGCAGGCCGTACAGCTCGCGAAGAGCGTCATCGGCTCCAGCCTGGTGAAGACAGCGATCGCCGGACATGATGCGAACTGGGGAAGAATCATCTGTGCGATGGGGTATTCCGGAGCAATATTCGACCCGGACAAGGTCGATCTGACCTTTATGAGCAGCGCCGGGACGGTCAGGATCGCGGAAAACGGCGTATCGACCGGATACAGCGAGGAGCTTGCGACCGATATCCTGTCCCGGGAGGAGATCACGGCAGTGATCGACCTGAAAGAGGGCAGCGAGGAGGCAACGGCATGGGGATGTGACCTGACGCATGAGTACATCTCCATCAATGCGGATTACAGGTCGTGATGCGGTCTGCTGTCTGGGTTCCGGAATAGGGATGGAAACCTGCGCGGCAGAAGCTCATTGACAGAAAGGGAAGAAGAACATGGATCAGGAACTCAGTACCAGGGAGATGGAACTGTATCTGGACAAGGCAGGCGTGCTGATCGAAGCGCTGCCGTACATCCAGCATTTTCAGGGAGCTACCATCATCGTAAAATACGGCGGCAGCGCCATGGTCGACCATGAACTGAAAAAGAGCGTCGTCAAGGACGTCGCGCTGCTGAAGCTGATCGGCTTCAGGCCGATCATCGTGCACGGCGGCGGGAAGGAGATCACCAGCTGGCTCGGCAAGGTCGGGAAGGAGAGCGAATTCGTCAACGGCTTCCGCGTGACGGACGATGAGACCATGCGCGTGGCGGAGATGGTCCTGAACCGCATCAACAAAGGCCTTGTTTCCATGATGGAAAAGGTCGGCGTCAGGGCCTGCGGCGTATCCGGAAAGGATGGCACGATCCTCCGCGTCAGCAAGAAGATGCCGGAGGGAGAGGACATCGGGTTTGTCGGAGAAGTGGAGGAGGTGGATACCACGCTCCTGAATACCCTGATCGACGCCGATTTCGTCCCTGTCATCTGCCCGGTGGGATCGGACGAGGGGTATTATTCCTACAATGTCAACGCGGACGACGCAGCCTGCGCGGTCGCGAAGGCGATGAAGGCGCAGAAGCTTGTCTTCCTCTCGGATATCAAGGGCGTTCTCGAAAACCCGGACGATCCGGAGTCCCTGATCTCGGAGATGACGGTTACGGAAGCCAAAAAGTTCATTGAAGCCGGACACGCAGGCGGCGGCATGCTTCCGAAGCTGAACAGCTGCATCGACGCGATCGAAGCGGGCGTGCAGAGGGTACACATCCTCGACGGACGCATCCCGCATTCCCAGCTGCTGGAATTCTTCACCAACAAAGGAATCGGCACGGCCATCATCGGGGATACCGAGCGCCGGTTTTATGAGAAAAGCCGGAAAAACTGAGAAGAACCGGAAAAACCAGAAAAAACAGGAAGCACTGGAATAGAGTCGGATAAATCAGAAAGCGCAGGAAAAGAGCCGGAAAAATCAGGAAGCACAGGAAAAGAGTCGGAATAACCGGAAAGAGCCGGAAAAGTGCCCGAAACACTGGAAAACAGCCGGAACGGATCACAGGGTCAGTGCAACAGGGGACAATATGGGAGAGAATGATATGACGAATACACAGCAGATCATGGATGAGACCGAGCAGTATGTGCTCCATACCTACAACCGCTTTCCGGTCGCGTTCGAGCGGGGAGAGGGTGTCCGCCTCTATGACGTGGAGGGAAAGGAATACCTGGACTTCGGCGCCGGAATCGCGGTATTTGCACTTGGCTACGGAAACCGCGCGTACAATGACGCGCTGAAGGCGCAGATCGACAGGCTGGTCCACACCTCGAATCTGTTCTACCACACCCCGCTTCGGGACGCGGCCCGCAAGGTCATCGGCCATACCGGCATGTCGAAGGTGTTCTTTACCAATTCCGGCGCGGAAGCCATCGAAGGCGCGATCAAAGCGGCGCGGAAATACGCATTTTTAAAGGACGGGTCCAATGACCATGAGATCATCGCCATGAACCAGTCCTTCCACGGCAGGACCATCGGCGCTCTGTCTGTCACCGGCAATCCGCACTACCAGGATCCGTTCCGCCCGCTGATGGGCGGCGTGAAGTTTGCGAACTTCAACGACTTTGACAGCGTCATGGCCCAGGTCAGCGACAAGACCTGCGCGATCCTGCTGGAGACGGTGCAGGGAGAGGGCGGGATCTATCCCGCGGATCCGGAGTTCCTGAAGGCAGTCCGCAGGCTCTGCGACGAGCGAGGCATCCTGCTGATCCTCGATGAGATCCAGTGCGGTATGGGCAGAACCGGAGCATGGTTTGCCTGTGACCATTACGGCGTCCGCCCTGACATCATGACACTGGCCAAAGCACTCGGCTGCGGGATCCCCGTCGGCGCATTTGTCCTGAACGAAAAGGCAGCCGCCATGTCGCTGGCCGCCGGCGACCACGGCACGACCTACGGAGGGAACCCGCTCGCCTGCGCGGCGGTATCCGCGGTGTTCGACCAGTTCGACCGGGAAAAGATCGTGGAGCATGTGCAGGAGCTTACTCCCTGCCTGGAAGAAAAGCTTGACGCGCTGGTCGAAAAATACGACTTCCTGACACAGCGCCGCGGCATGGGCTTCATGCAGGGACTGGTTGTGGAAGGACGGCAGGCCGGCGAGATCGTGAAGGCCGCGATTGGCAACGGACTTGTCATCCTGTCAGCCGGAAGCAACGTTCTTCGCCTCGTACCGCCGCTCATCATCACAGAAGACGACATCGACGAGATGATCCAAAAACTGGAAGAGGTGCTGTGATCCGGAAACAGCCGGGAAGATCCATTAACAGCCGGGAAGGAGACAGCATCATCGTTTCGGCAATTTCAGGCGAAATATCGGATGCCCTTCCGGATGGGATCCGCCGTCATGATACATGACGAATGAATAATGAGAGAAAATGAAAAATAAATGAAAAATGGGATCGTATCCATACGATCCTGTTTTTTGTGTTATAATATTGTCGATTAACTATCCCTTCGTGTGAATGATACCTGTTCATACGATGATCGTATCAAAGAGAAAAGGTGTTTTGCGGACATTACAGGAAGCAAAACTACCATAAGAAATTACAACAGGAAAACAACAGAACGTGTAAAGCGGACGTTTCAGCAAGTGGAGAAAAGCCAGAGTGCTTATGCGCATAATGCGCAGAAGATCGAACGGCACGACATCTGCCCTGTTCCGCCGTATCACCAAACCAGTTTTTTCATCAGGAGTAAAACACAGATGAGATTCAGACCGATTCAAAAAGTTACTAGTATTCTGCTGGCGTTTAGCATGCTGGGCACATCTCCGGGCAATATCCTTGCCGAGAGTGAGGCTCCTGTTTTCGTGCAGGAGGAGGCTCAGGAGGGTTCCTTCGACCCGGCTTCCGGCCAGGAGGATCCTTCCTTATATGCGGAAGAACCTCAGGAGAATCTCTCTGTCCAGGAAGAAGGTGTCCAGGAAGAAGGGGGCAGCGCCGGGGAGGAAGGCAGTGCCGGGGAAGCATACACGGATGATTCGGGTCCGGACAGCTTCGATCCCGGCAATGAGCTGGAGGATACCGGTCTGGATGCGGACTCTTATGATGAGATAACGACCGATGACGCAATCCCCGCGGAGGTCGAAGCGGAAGAGGAGCTGAACCTTACAAAGCAAACAATAGATGTACAAATGTCTCCTGCGAGACTGTACAAGGATTCCGGCGCTCCGACAAAGCAGCTGAAGACTGTTAATGAGCTGTGGCAGTGGATGTTCGGCCGCGACGCGGAGCCTGATACGGATCCGTCCTCCTCCGCCGTGCATGTAAAAGTAAAAGGCGAACTGCCGGAAGACGTCACAGCGCAGGCAGATTATATCCTCTTTGATGAAGATGAATCCTATCCCGAGACAGCGGTCGCATCGATCGATGTCTCATTTGTTCATGCGGACGGAAGTGAGTACATCCCAACCGCTCCGCTGACGGTATCCGTCACCGGTCATGCGATCAGCGATGTCATCAGCGCGGGAAGCCCCTACTTCCTTGTCTATGCGCATGATGAGTATAATGCGATGGATTCCCTGATCGTCGACGAAACGGAGTTCACGTCAGACGTCACAGTGTACCGCGCCCTTCCGGAGAATGATCAGGAAGCTCAGAACGAATACTGGACCAGGCGCGCAGGACGTCTTGCTTATTCAAACAACGCATCCCATGACAGAATCTCCTTCTATGAAGACAGCGAAGGACTCAAGACCAGCCGGTCCAAAGGCCGGATCCGTTTCGAATTCAACGGAGGCACACCGCTGCACTTCATCATCTCCTCCCAGCGTCCGGAAACAGACGCGGATATCAATATCAACGATAACGAGGCTGATACAGAAAATGAGGATCAGGAGGATCCGTTTGAAGATCCGTTGATCGAGGGTGATGAGGCCATTGACAGCCCGGCCGGAGAAGAGACAGAGAAACCATCTGAGAATCTGATCAGTGAGGAACCGATCAGTGAGGAACTGACCAGCGAGGAACCTGTATCTGAGTCGCTGACTGCAGAAGAACCTGTTTCAGACGCAGCTGGTGAGGAACCCGTAACAGAAGCCCTGCCCGGAGAAGCATTTGTCCAGGAAACCGATGCGGGCTCACTGATCGAGACGCAGACAGACATACAGACTGTCGAAGAACCGGAGTCAATGATTCCCGGAACAACGGAAGAGATAATCGAAACGGTACCTGATACAGAAGCAGCAGATACGGTACCTGATACAGAAGCAGTAGAAACAGTTGAAGAGGTGCAGACTGATACAGAAGCACAGACTGACAGCTCGCTCTTTGAGGAACAGACGGAAGACCTGATTTCTGAGACACAGACCGAAGAAGAACTGCTCCAGGAGGAACAGACGGAAGAAACGCTTCATGAGACGGAAGTTGAGACGGAAGCGGCAGATCTTGTTACAGAGACAGAAGCAGCTGATCATAGCTCAGAGACTGAGGCAACTGAACTCACTGCAGAGACGGAAGCTGCTGGACACAACACAGAGACGGAAGCAGTTGATCATCTCACGAAGAATGAGACAGAGGCAGAAACAGAGTCGGAGAATCTTAATGAAGGATCCGGGATTGAAACTGAAACAGAAACAGCATCAGAATCAGAAACTGTAATTACGAATGAAACTGAAACAGAATCGGAAACTGAGATAACAGATGAAACAGAAACAGAACTGGAAACAGAATCTGAAATAGAATCAGAAACGGAAGAGGAATTATACCTTCGTTCCGTAAAGACAAGATCAGAAGACGGCTCGCTGGTATCGATCAGCGGTCTTATGCCAAAAGACGTAACCGCAGAGGCAATTTCTGAGGATGCGGAAGAATACAGCTCAGAACTGGAAGGGGAAGGAGTACTTGCCCTTGATATCAACCTGCCAAGAAATCTCCAGCCCGATGAGGAGATAGGGTCTGATTCAAACTCAAACGAGACAGGTGAAGAAACCTACCAGCCGGAAGAACCGGTACGTGTAGTGATCTCAGACCCGGCAATCGGAAAAGCAAATCAGAACAGCAATGGCAACGATCTTGAAGTATGGCATATTGCAGATGATGGAACATCCGAGAAGGTAGAAAATGTCCGCTTCGTTGGAAACTCAGCTGTATTCTATACAGATGGATTCTCAGTGTATGTAGTTGTCCAGACCGTGAAGGAACGGGTTCTCGAAGCAAGCGACGGGAATACCTATGAGATTAAGGTGGAGTATGATTCCACGAGTGGGATTCCCGCCGATGCAGAACTGGAAGTGACAGAACTTCTGGAAGGTACCCCGGAATACGACGCCTATGTTGCAAAAACGGCTGAAACTCTGGGCAAAGTGCCCGAGGATCTTTCTTTTGCGAAGGCCTTTGACATCAAATTGACGGATACTGAGACTGGCAAGAAGTACCAGCCGAATAAGGACGTGAAGGTCAGCGTGCAGCTGCTGGACCAGGAGGTAGAGGAAGAAGAGGAGATTTCTGTTGTCCACTTTGAGAAGAAGGGGGAAGAAGGCTCAAAATCGGATGGATCCTCGGTTAATGATGACCAGACGGATGGATTCTCAGTTTATGAAAAAGGCACATTCGACGGATTCTCGGTTTATGAAATTCCGTGTGAAGTGGCCAACGGGACGGTAGAATTCGAGACGGACGGATTCTCGGTGTATGTTTTGACGGGGTATACGGTGGACTTCCATTGGGGAGATTATACGTATAGCATCGCCGGGGAGAGCGAGATT
>CAJOQO010000001.1 GCA_905236545.1 uncultured Lachnospiraceae bacterium | reverse complement strand
GCTCCCTGAGCACCATGAGAAGGCCACAGGGGTTCCTGAGCGGCAGACTTTCGGGGGTCGGAGCGAAGGAACCCCTGTGGCTGCCGAGTGGTGATCAGGGGCGGCTTGTATCAAAACCCCTGTAGCTGCCGAATGGTGATCAGGGTGTGCGGGTGATCAGGGGCGGCTGTATCAGAACCCCGATGATAACTGATGATAACACAATCTGCGTTGACTTTAAAAGATGCCTTGCCGTATAATGCTTTTTGTAAATTTATGCGTTGTGCAGACGATCGATACAGAAAAGAAGAGGCTGAAGTATGATAAAAAGCATGACCGGCTTCGGGCGGGGAGAATATTCCGGCGAAACGCTCAAGTTTACCGTTGAGATCAAGAGCGTCAATCACCGCTATCTTGACGCGAATGTCAGGATCCCAAAGGAATATGCCTTCCTCGATACCTCGATCCGCGCGGAACTGAAGAAGTATCTGGGCAGGGGCAAGGTCGATGTCTTTGTAACCTATGAGATTATCGGGGAAGTGAACTACGACCTGCAGTTCAATGAGCATCTCGCGCAGGAATATGTCGATGCCTATGCAAGGATGGCAGAGCGGTTCCGGCTTACGAATGATCTTACAGCGTCACGGCTTGGCGCGCAGCCTGAGATCTTCCGCCTGAAGGAAGACTCGATGGATGAAGAGGAGGTCTGGGGCGTTCTTCGGCACGCGCTGGATCAGGCGCTTGATATGCTGGTGGAGACGAGAGAGAAAGAAGGCGCGAACCTGAAGGCCGATCTTATCGGAAAGCTCTCGCAGATGCAGCGTATGGTAGACGCGATCAAGACCAGGTATCCGGAGATTATCGCAGCTTATGAGGCGAGGCTGAAGGAGAAGATCTCCGCGCTTATGGAGGACGGACAGATCGATGAGAGCCGTCTTGCCGCGGAGGTGGTTCTGTTTGCCGATAAGCTGGCAACGGATGAGGAGACTGTCCGCCTTGGAAGCCACATCAACACGATGATCGGCGAACTGGAGAAGGGTGACGATGTCGGCCGCAAGCTGGACTTCATCGCGCAGGAGATGAACCGGGAGGCAAACACGATTCTTTCCAAGGCCAATGACCTGGAGACGAGCAATATAGCGATCGATCTCAAGACGATGATTGAGAAGATCCGGGAACAGGTACAGAATATTGAGTAGTCAGTTTATAAATGTCGGGTTTGGAAACCTGGTCAATACAGATAAGATTATCTCCATCGTGAGTCCGGATGCAGCTCCGATCAAGCGTCTCGTGCAGAGGGCCCGGGAGCAGGATAAGGTTGTTGACGCGACAGCCGGGCGGAAGACGAAGGCTGTGATCGTATGTGAGAATGACAGGATCGTGCTGTCGAGCCTGGTGCCTGATACCATCGGAAGAAGGCTTGTGGGCGCGCCGGCGCTGATCGGGCAGGGAGGCTGATCATGAAGACAAGAGGAAGTCTGATAGTGTTGTCCGGCTTTGCCGGAGTCGGAAAGGGAACCGTACTGAAGTCCCTCTTCGAGACACGGGAGGGATACGCCTATTCCGTATCCGCCACGACCAGGGCGCCGCGGCCGGGAGAGGTCGACGGCGTGCATTATTTCTTTGTCTCAAAGGAGCGGTTTGAGGAGATGATCAGGAACGATGAACTGCTCGAATACGCGTGCTATGTCGGAAACTACTACGGAACGCCAAAAGATTATGTGGAAAGCAGGCTGGAGGATGGATTCGATGTGATCCTCGAGATAGAGGTTCAGGGGGCCCTGAAGATCCGGGAAAAAGTTCCGGACGCCGTTCTGATCTATATGCTTCCGCCCAGCGCGCAGGAGCTCTATGAGAGGCTGAAGGGAAGAGGAACCGAGACCGGTGAGGTGATCGCAAAGCGCATGCGCCGTGCCGCGGAAGAAGCAAAAAACCTTGAGCAGTATGATTATATCGTGGTGAATGATGATGCCGATGTCTGCGCCGGCCGTCTTCACAGAGTGATCCGCTCACAGCGGCAGAGAGTGAAGAGCAACCTGCCGTTTATCCGGAAACTGCAGGAAGAGCTGAAGGAACTGAATGAGAGAAACGTTGATTCCTCCAGCGCCTCCCACGACTGAAGCCGGGGCCTGCGTCAGGGAAACGCTGATATCATCAGTGTTTCCTTAGAAGGTTTTGCACACAACAGGAAACAGATCCTGGGAAAAGGAGAAAAACATTATGCTGCATCCGTCCTATACTGAACTGATGAAGATTATCAACAAGGAGTCAGGAGATGACACTCCGGTGATCAATTCCCGCTATTCGATCGTCATGGCGACCGCAAAGCGCGCCAGGCAGATCATCGCGGAGGACGAACGCCGTTCTCTGAAGGGAGGCAGGAAGCCTCTTTCAGAGGCCGTCAGTGAGCTGGAGGATGGTGTGATCCGGATCGTCGCGAAGGATGAGACGCTGGAGGAAGAGCGCGAGATTTCCGAGATGGCTGACCGTTTTGTGAACGAGAACATTCCCACCATGGAACAGGCGCAGGAGATTCTTGACGAAAGAGCCCGGGAGGCGCAGGAGAATCAGTGATCCGTGATAAGCTTAAGATCCTGTTTGTCTCTCTTGGCTGTGACAAGAACCGTGTGGACGCGGAAAAGATGCTTGCGCTTCTGGGAAGGAGCGGATATGTCCTGACCGATGAGGAGCAGGAAGCGGATGTAATCATCGTCAATACCTGCTGCTTCATCACTGATGCGAAGCAGGAATCGATCGATACCCTGCTCGAGCTTTCCCGCCTGAAGCAGGAGGGACGATGCAGGGCATTAATCGCGTCCGGCTGTATGGCGCAGCGTTATGCGGATCAGATCCGCGAGATGCTTCCGGAGGTGGATGCGATTGTCGGGACGACAGCCTACGACGCGATCCGGGAGGTAATCGATTCGGCGCTGGCCGGAAAACGGGAGGAGAAGCTGGACGATCTGAAAAAGATCGCTCTTCCGGAGGGAGAACGCTTCCTTACGACCGGCGGGCATTACGCCTATCTCAAGATCGCTGAAGGCTGCGACAAGCATTGTACCTACTGCGCGATCCCCGCGATGAGAGGCCCTTTCCGCTCCGTTCCGGAGGAAAACCTGATTCATGAGGCTGAAAGCCTTGCCGGAGCCGGAGTGAAGGAGCTGATTCTGGTTGCCCAGGAGACAACGCTGTACGGAACCGACCTTTACGGCAGGAAATGTCTTCATGAGCTGATCAGGAAACTCAGCAGGATCGACGGGATCCGCTGGATCCGCGTTCTGTACTGTTATCCGGAAGAGATCTACGATGAACTGATCGAGTGCATGAGGACTGAGAAAAAGTTCGTTCACTATCTGGATCTTCCGATTCAGCACAGCAATGATGTGATTCTGAAACGGATGGGAAGGCGGACCTGCGAGGCGGATCTTCGGAGAATCATTCATAAGCTCAGGGAGCGTGTGCCGGATATTATTCTCAGGACCACTCTGATCTGCGGGTTCCCCCAGGAGTCAGAGGAGCAGTTTGAGGATCTGTGCCGTTTCATCAATGAGATGGAGTTCAACCGGCTTGGCGTTTTCCCTTATTCCCAGGAGGAGGGAACGCCCGCAGCTTTGATGGAGGGCCAGATCGATGAGGAGACGAAGCTCTCCCGCAGGGACGCTCTCATGGAGCTGCAGCAGGAGATCTCGCTGGATCTGGGCGAAAGGATGATCGGCCTGGAGACAGATGTTCTGATCGAAGGCTATGTGCCGGGGGAAAACGTCTACATCGGAAGAGGCTGCGGAGACGCTCCTGACGTGGACGGTTACATCTTTGTGAGTACGGAAGAAGTTCTTACAACAGGCTGTTTTGTGCGCGTGAGGATCACCGGCGCTTCCGAATACGATCTTACCGGGGAACTGATCAGGATATTGTAAGGGCCAGAAGCCCTGAAGCCGGGGCAGGCATCAAAAAATGTGAGGAGGGAGAATGATGGAAGAAAGGAAAGATTATTATGAGGGACCGGTTTCTTCCGGACCTGAGCCGGATCTGTCCGCTGACGGGCCGGAGGTGATGTCCCGCGCGGACGGTATGCAGGACCAGGCCCCGGATGATCCGCTCCGTGCGGAGCCGGGCGATGCTTCCTTCAGCCAGAGGGAAGCGGAAACGCCGACCGAACGGTATACGGAAGCACCTGTACAGGAGCCGGCCGGTCAGTTTACAGAAGTACCTGTGCAGAACGCGGCAGACCGGTATACGGAAGTACCTGTGCAGGAGCCGGCAGACCGGTCTTCTGCTGAAGGATCTGGCGCATCTGGCGTTTCGTCTCCTGCCTGGAAGGAGGCGGAACCTGCAGCAGGAG